>JALNXI010000121.1 GCA_023230425.1 Methanoculleus sp.
TTCCACCAGATCCGGCAGAGCCGCGGTCAGCAGGGTATCGGTATATCGGCGGCGGTGCTGTATGCACAGCTCACCACCGGCACCCCGGCGCTGGTCACCTCCCGGACGGGAGCAAAGGCGAGGGCCCACCGGTTCGAACTGATGATCCGGACCGAGACGAACGAGCCTGAGGTCCTCGGCCACGAGGAGATCGACTGGGACCGGATGCACGGCACAAGGCTCGAGATCCAGTTCAAGAGCACCCTTGCCGCAAAGAAGCGGCTGCTGGACTATCTCCGCCTCACCGCGATCGTCAACCCGCATGCCCGAATCACGGCTGATATCGACGGCGAGGTGACGACGTTCGAGCGGGTAGCGAGCGAGGTCCCGCCGTGCCCAAAGCCCATCCTCCCCCACCCCCACGGGATCGAGTTCGGGGCATTGAAGAGGATAGCGGCCGCGAGCACCGGGACCGTCGAGGAGTTCCTCATCGGCAGTTTCTCCCGGGTTGGGATGAAGACCGCGAACGAGATGATCGCTCTTGCCAAACTCAAACCCTCCCGGAAGGCGAAGAACCTCGACGCCGACGAATTGAAGCGGCTCCTTGACGCCATGCAGAGCGTGAAGGTCCCGGCTCCGCCGGCGCAGCAGTGCCTCTCCCCCATCGGGGAGGACCTGATCTGCAGGGGGCTTGAGAAGGAGATCCAGCTCGACTTCATCAGGGCCCGCACCCGCCCGAGCGCGGTCTACGGCGGACACTCGTTCATCATCGAGGCGGCGATCGGCTACGGCGGCAAGATTCCTCCTGAAGGGAGCGCCCAGATCTTCCGGTTCGCGAACCGCGTCCCGCTCCTTTACCAGCAGGGCGCCTGCGCTATCACCAACTGTGTTGCACAGGTGAACTGGAAGGGCTACGGCCTCTCGCAGCAGGGCCTTCCCATGGGCCCGGCGCTGATCATGGTCCACGTGGCGTCCACGAACGTCCCCTTCACGAGTGAGAGCAAGGATGCGGTCGCGTCCATCCCTGAGATCGAGCGGGAAGTCATCCTCGTACTCCAGGAACTCGGCAGGGAACTGAAAGCCTACCTCTCCCGCCGGGACAGAAAGAAGCAGCAGGACGACCGCGCCCGGGCGATATGCTCCGTTATCCCCGAGATCGCCGCCAAGGTGAGCGAGATCGTTGAACTCCCCCTGGTGGACACCTCTCCGATCGAGGGCAGGATCATGCGCAAAGTCGTCGCCAAGAAGCGGACGAGCGACGGGAGGGTCCATATCGACGTGAACAACTACACAGCAAAGGAAGTGGCCCTCGTCCTCTACAACCTCTCACATGATGCGGCAGCGGATGCAAAGCCCCGGCCGGACTTCGTAGACGATATCGACGGGGAGTACAACAAGGTCTGGCGGTGCACGCTCGGCGCCGGCGAGGCCTGGCAGGTCGTTTACACGGGGGCGGGCGACGGGTCGCTCGACCTCCGCGGCGTGGAGGACAACGTGAAAGTGGTGGTGGATCTCGATGTCTAGGGAAGAGATGGATGCGCTTGCACGCGAGCGGCTCGTCGGGATCGCCCGCGGGTGGTATGACCAGATGCGGGACGGCATCGTGCCGTTCATCCGGCTGCCGACGCGGACGAAACAGAATATCGCGTACGACGACGAAAGCGAGGTATGGAAATACGGTGAAAGGGAGAGCACCCGGGCGGCGACGACCGAGAAGGGTGCGGTGCATCTCCTGAAGATGGCTTACGTCATCGGGTTTTTGAAACAGCAACTTGTAGAGAACCGATCGTCGACCTTGAGAGAACTCTACTACATATCCGAAGGGTGGAAGAAAGCGAAGTTCGCCGCCCAGGACGAGAGCAACCTCCTCATCGAGGACCTCGAGATCATCACCGATGTCCAGCGGGAGGCGTTCCACCTCCGGCCGGAGGAGGATGGCGCCTCGATCTTCGGGCCCCTGCGGATCCGGGAGACCACCCGGCGGGGCGTCAAGGAGATGCACTGCCAGGAAGACGTCGGGGAGGCGGGTTACCCCATCCCGAACAACGTTGATAGCCTCGACTTCATCGACCACGACGCGAAGTTCATCATCGCCATCGAGACCGGCGGTATGTACGCCCGTCTGATGGAGAACGGGTTCGACGAGGAGTACGGGGCGATCCTGGTCCACCTCAAGGGGCAGCCGGCGCGGTCGACGCGCCGGGTCTTACGAAGGCTCAACGAGTCGCTCAATCTCCCGGTCGTGGTCTTCACCGACGGCGACCCCTGGTCCTACCGGATCTACGCGAGCGTCGCCTACGGCTCGATCAAGAGCGCCCATATGTCGGAACTCCTGGCGACTCCCCAGGCGCAGTTCATCGGGGTGCAGCCCTCCGACATATCCGACTACAACCTCCCCGCCGACCACCTCACCGAGCAGGATATTAACGCTTTAAAGGCAGAACTGACCGATCCCCGGTTTGCAACCGATTACTGGCGCACCCAGATCAACCTGCAGCTTGATATGAAGCTGAAGTCCGAGCAGCAGGCGTTCGCGAGCCGGGGGCTTGATTTCGTGACGAAGGAGTACCTGCCGACGCGATTGTCGGAGATGGGGGTTATCTGAACGGGGCCCCAGGGGATCGTCACACTTTCACACCGCACGGCGCATCTTAATGCCTGACAGCAATCAAAATCAGAACCGGTGAAGAAAGTGCTACGAACCATGATTGTGATCGACAGGATCCGGAAGGATGGGCTTGTTTTCGCCTCGGACTACTCGGACTGCGACCATTCAATGGAGGGCTTCAGAAAGGTCATGTTCCGGGCGAAGGAAGGGCCTGCCCTCAAAATCGGGGCGGCGTACTCGATCGAGTGTGAGACGGAGGACATTCTCAAACCCTTCGCGCAAAAAAGCCGGAGCGGGAAAACAACCTACTATTACCCTCAGAGATTCTACCACAAAATCACAAACGTCACTCTGATATCAACTGACCCGGACGCAGACCTCCTGCTGGACCTCTAACCCCCAAAATCACTTTTTTATAGGACACAACTCCGGCAGTCCTGCGCCCCGCACGCAATGTTCTCGACCTTCCACCGGAGTGCCCACTGTTTGATCCCCTTGATCACCTCGACCATCTCAAGCCCGCTCCCGGTGAGCGTGTACTCGCTTCTGATGGGGACTGATCCGGCCTCTATCTTCTTCTCGACGAGGCCCTCCTCCTCCAGTTCCTTCAGCCGGGCCGAGAGAACTTTCGCTGTGATCCCCGGGAGCCTCTCCTTCACCTCGGTGAACCGCCGGGTATAGCCGTCCCCTTTGTAGAGCTCGAGGATGATCAGGAGGGTCCACTTCCGTCCCAGGTATTTGACGGTCTGATTGACCGTACACTCATCCTGCATAGTATAGTTAGAGAAACCTCCTCCTACTTATACTCTAGTATCTAATTGATACTTTGTATACAAAAGATACTATGGAGTGAGCATGAATGTTCTGCAACCAGTGTGAAGAGACGGCAAAGGGCTTCGGATGCACCGTACGCGGCGTCTGCGGCAAAGATGCGGAGACCGCCGGGCTCCAGGACGTCCTGATCTACACCCTCAAAGGGCTCTCGGTCCGGAACCTTGCGGCAACGAAGACGGGCGGCGGAAACCCTGAGGCAGGGGGGTTCGTCGCCCGCTGCCTCTTTGCCACCCTGACCAACGTGAACTTCGACCCTGCGCGCTTCGAGGACGCTATCCGGGAGGCGGCCCGCATCCGCGACGCCCTCCCGCCCGCCGGGAGCAAAGAACCCGACGCCTGCACCTGGGCCCCGGAGAGCCCGACGGCGATCGCAGCGAAGGCGCAGGAGATCGTCGCGTCACGGGAGACCGTGGACCCGGACCTGCAGTCGCTCCGCGAGCTCCTCGTCTACGGGCTCAAAGGGGTCGGCGCCTACTCTCACCATGCCGAAGTCCTCGGCTACGAGGACGGGGAGGTCATGGCCTTTCTGCAGGAGGCGCTCGCCGCCACGCTGCAGGACCTCACTGTCGAGGAGATGGTCGGCTACGTGCTCGCGTGCGGCGAAGTCGGCGTGAAGACTCTCGCCCTCCTCGATACGGCGAACACTACCACCTACGGGACGCCCGGGATAACGACGGTCGGCACCGCGGCAGGCACGCGCCCGGGCATCCTTGTCACCGGTCACGACCTCAAGGACCTCGCCGAACTCCTCGAACAGACCCGCGGGACGGGGGTGGACGTCTACACCCACGGCGAGATGCTCCCGGCGCACGCCTACCCCGGTCTCGGGAAGTACGGCCACCTCGTCGGGAACTACGGCGGTTCGTGGCCCTTCCAGCGGGAGGAGTTCGAGCGGTTCAACGGCCCGGTCCTCGTCACCACGAACTGCCTCGTGCCCCCGAAGGACTCCTACCGCGACCGGGTCTACACTACCGGGCTCGTCGGGTATGCGGGGCTCAAGCACATCGACGCCTCCCCGGACGGGAAGAAGGACTTCTCGGCCCTGATTGAGCACGCGAAGCGATGCAAGCCCCCGGCAGACCTCTCCCGCGGCGACCTGGTCACAGGATGCGCCCACGCCCCGGTCCTCGCTATCGCCGATACGGTCGTCGATGCGGTGAAATCCGGCGCCATCCGGCGGTTTGTCGTGATGGCGGGCTGTGACGGGCGGCACGCTGAGCGGGACTACTACACCCGGTTCGCGGAGGCCCTCCCGGCAGATACCGTCATCCTCACCGCCGGGTGCGCGAAGTACCGCTACAACAGCCTTGGTCTCGGGGATATCGGCGGCATCCCTCGTGTCCTCGACGCCGGGCAGTGCAACGACTGCTACTCGCTGGTGGTCATTGCGCAGGCTCTCGCCGGGGCGTTCGGTGTCGGGATCAATGACCTCCCGATCTCCTACAACATCGCCTGGTACGAGCAGAAGGCGGTGCTCGTCCTCTTAAGCCTCCTCTCGCTCGGTGTCAAGGATATCACCCTCGGCCCCCGCCTCCCGGCCTTCATCTCGCCCGGTGTCCTGAAGGTGCTCGTCGAGAACTTCGGTATCCGGGGGAACACGACGGTCGAGGAGGACCTCGGCCGGATGGTGCCGGGGAACTGAAATACTCCTTTTTTGAGAAGGCCTGGATCTGTGGGATCCAGCAGGACACACAATTAAGAATTGCTGATTTGATACATTCGGTCTTCGACTTAGATCAGCCCTCAATGCTCTCAGCAACGACTTTTAGCGCTCGCAGATAGGGTGCCGTGGAGATAAGAGAACCCTTAAGCGATTGAACTGAGGAGAAAATGTATGAGAGTGGACGGGACATGGACCGAAGGCGGGCTTACGAAGACCTGAAAAGTAACCCAAAGAATGTGCGGTTCGATGACCTCTGCCGTGCAGCGGAGGCATTTGGATTCCGCTTCAGGGGAGGGAAGGGAAGTCACAGAGTCTATGTACAATCAGGAGTCGCAACGATCCTGAACTTCCAGAATGTAGGGGGGAAGGCAAAACCCTATCAGGTTCGCCAGCTGCTTAAAGTGATTGAGGACTATAGTCTTTTAGGGGATGAGGATGCCACATAAATACGCGATCGAGATCATCTACAGCGATGAAGATGAGGGGTTCATCGCCGTGGTCCCGGAGCTCCCGGGATGCTCTGCCTTCGGTGAGACCGAGGAGGAAGCACTCCAGGAGGTGAAAGTTGCCGTCACCCTCTGGCTGGAGGCCGCGCACGAGGAAGGGCGGGCAATCCCTGAACCAGCCGGCAGGGAGCGGCTCCGAGATATTCTTGCTGGGAAGGGTGCGGCGTGCTGAAATGTTTCACGTGATCCGATTAACTCACGTGAAATCCGTGGGATTGCTACGCCCTCTTCGGGTCTTCGCGCGAATGGTGATCTGCACCGGAACCCGCATAATAGGTGAAGCACCCCACCAGCACGATTTTCCTGCATGAATCTATAGGCCCATTTATCCTGAAGGCTCCCCGGCTCATCCAAACTCCGCGAGCGCCACCACCGGCACACCGTCCAGGTCATCGAAGACCACCGGATAGATCCGCAGGATCCAGGGCTCCTCAAGCAGCCGCCCGTAGGAGAGGTCCACGTCCTCGAGCAGGAAGATGTGCGGGGACCCGCAGAGGAACGCGCGGTGGGACTCTCTCCCCTCCTCGGGGTGCGATGGCGTGGCGATGGA
>JALNXI010000122.1 GCA_023230425.1 Methanoculleus sp.
AAGGCCGCCCCTGATCTCAGGAGAAGCACTCGTGCTCGGCCTCTGTGACGCCGTGGATGAGGACGACGGGTGTGCGGTCACGGGTTCCGGCCGGACGGCGATCCCGACGCTGCCCCCTGCCCCCTGGCGACCCCCATATAACAGTTGAATGGGCCAATTTTTCATTTGTTCGAAGTTTTCTCGGCTGGTACAACGATACAGGGCTATGTATATGAAGGAATACGATAAATAGAACCAGTCAAAGACATAGCGAGATAACTGTATGCCAACGAGCAAGAAACAAATGGGGAAGTTAAACAAAGTAAAGAAGGCCAAGGCAGAAGAACTCGCGCAGCAGGCGGCTGCGGGTAGCCAGGCCGCCAAGAAGAAGCTCAAGAAACTCGAGAAAAAGATCAAGTGAGCCGCCTGGGGTTTCAAACTGTTTTTATTTTTCCCATTTAAGGGCAAATACAACGAATATATCGGTGCAGGGCGTCATCTTATAATTCTCGAGATCATGATGGCGCATGCCGGGCGGGTCTGGCCGAGGGGTGAGTGCCTCACATGCCGGGGCTGTCCCAAAATCGAGCCGCGAGTGCAGTGGGCGTGAGCACCAGGAAGTGCGAGCGGGCGTCCCTCTCTTGGCAAAGGCGTTCCGGGACAACCCCTCTATCACCTCGTTTACAATATCTATCAAAATGTATCAAACTGATAGATAATGATAATAAGGATCGAAACAATAGATGAAATTCAAGCATGAAACTCCCTCACACTCCAGAAAACTCTCCAGCAGATGTCAAAAAGGCCTGGGAGTATGCGGATACCCGAGATGTAATCGACGCAGTCTTCAAATACAACAAAAAATACCTGCACTGGGAGGAGCTGAAACGGCGTGATCTTCCGGTGGATCCTCTCTATGTCTGGATACTGATGAAGACCTTCAGAGAGAGGGATATGAAGTATATAACGTTCGATGATCTTCAGTTAAAATATAATCTTCTGGACGATTTTCTCGAAAACCTTCATTTCCTTGATAAATCAGCAGCGGGGAACATCTCGTCGGGCCTTGACTCACTGCCTCACGATCGTGACCAGTTTATCATCAACTCTCTGATGGAAGAGGCGATTGCATCAAGCCAGATCGAGGGAGCCGCAGTCACCAGGACAATTGCAAAAAAGATGCTCCGTGAAAAGCGGAAACCCGCCACTAAAGACGAGAGGATGATCCTGAATAACTATATCACAATGAAGAAGATCACTCAGATAAAAGACGAGGATTTAACCCCGGAGCTGATTTTACAGATCCATAAGACCATCACCCGGGATACGCTTGAGGATCCGAAAGACGAAGGAAGATTCAGAGATAACAACGACATCAGAGTCTTTGATTTCAGAGGCAATATCTTACACACACCTCCCGATTTCGCGTCAGTTGAAGGACTCATCAAAAAACTCTGTGCATTTGCAAATAATGATGACGGGCAATTCATCCATCCGGTAATTAAAGGTATTATCCTGCATTTCTTGATAGGATACATACATCCGTTCAACGATGGAAACGGTCGATGTGCACGAAGCATCTTTTACTGGTATATGCTTCGGAAGGATTACTGGCTTTTCGAATATATGGCAGTATCCAGAGCGATAAAAGATACGAAGGGGCAATATAATCGCGCATATCAGTATACCGAGAGTGATGAAAACGACCTCACGTATTTCATCAGCTACAATCTCGCAGCAGTAAAAACTGCAGTCGACAATATCCAGAAATACATCGAGAAAAAGCAGGGAGAGAGCAAACAGGCGTTAACCATTCTTCAGAGAAGTGAAGGATTGAGCCTTCGCCAGGCAGAAATCATCAAATCCCTTATCAAAAAACCGGATAAACCGATTACGATCAAAGAGATCGTTGAAACGTATCGTGTGGCTTACGCAACAGCGAGAAATGATCTCTTCCATCTCGAAAAATTGGGATATTTAACGAAGCAGAAATCGGGCAAGGAGTACATCTTCATATTCAGGGGTTTGAAAGAATGACCCCCTACACACTCACCGAATCAGAAGTCGAAGAAGCCGCCCTTGCGTGGTTTGCCGGTCTCGGCTACAGCATCCTCTCCGGGCCGGAGATCGCCCCCGGCGAAGCGGGCGAGGAGCGCACCGACTACCGCCAGCCGTTCCTCCTCCGGAGGGTCCGTGACGCGCTCCGCCGGATCAACCCCACCCTCCCGGAGAGCGCCGTAGACGAAGCCGTCCGCAAATTCACCGTCCCCTCCTCCGCATCGCTCGTCGAGAACAACCATACCTTCCATCGCTACCTGACCAATGGTGTCCTGGTCGAGTACCGGGAGAACGGTGGGGTGTAGCGGCTGACGCGACGGCCGGCCGGACGGGAATGACTGACCGGCGGGCGAGGGTGGCGGGAGCGCCCCCGAATATAGGCGGATGGATGCTCGGGGCCGGGGAGGCGGTCCACCGGGAGCATTGCTTCAGGTTCGAGGGAGTTTGTCGGGCCTGGAGCGGCGGTGTCATCGGCGGGCTGGATGGTGGCCCTATGCTGCCACCGGTCACCCTGCCCCCCCCCTGGCGGCCCTTATGTTTACACTTTTGCACCAGGTTTGCACCGGAATTCCGGGGAAAGTGCAAACGATGATCCCGGCCTTAACGGTTGCAATTGTTCTATTGGAGGTATATGTACAGAGATATGTACAGATCAGAATACTCATTTGCACCATTTACAGGGAACGGAGAGCATGCCTGCAGGGACGAGTGACCCGGGTTCTAGTGTCTGTGAAATCCGCTGTGGTGCAAACATGCCGGATATTCTGGAGGATATCCGACGGATCGGAGAACCGGCTGCACCTGATAGTTTTTCATGGTGCAAATTTAGGTGCAAAGGGGTGCAAATGTGCAAACGACTGTCCCGGTCAACCCCGCCACTCGCACCTGGCGGTGCTCAAACTCCGGTTCTACGACCCGTCGTTCACCTCACCCCCTCCCGGCGGCAAAGGACGAGCCCTAGCCTGCGGAATCGAGAAGACGATCTACCGCTCCGTGAGGCGCAGACGAAGATCTACGCGGTGTGACACTTCGTAGAACCGGAACTTGAGCCTCGGTAGTGTGAAGGGTGCTGCTCGCTGCTGGACGTTTAAAGGCATCAACAGTAACCGGCCCGGACACATGTGTCGGCCTCCTTCATGAGTGCAGCTGGGGAGGTGAGGTCTCGGCCATGACATACAGAGACGGCTTGAATGGTGATAAAACCGACTTTCCGCAGTAAGAGTTCCGGGCCGACATTTTTCTCACAATCCTCGTGAAATCGGTCACCAATGTAAGGGCGTGCAACTTTTATACCGCTGATGAAGCACAAAATTACACCGCAGGTTGCATAAACTCAGCATCATTAATTAATTCAGGAGTTGGTCATCTTACTGCGGAAGGTGGGATTTTCAGCTTCAGTTCTAATACTAACTCTAATTTGCATTATGTTTGCTTAACTCTGAATTATTGTTGAAGTCGCTGAAAGAGGAGAGTGGCATTTTTCACTACTAACTATAACCCCAAAACAGAATGCGGTGAGTATGGGTGACGGTCGGTTCGGTGATGGATGTAGTGCTGGTCCCCTTTATCGACATCTTAGGCGTGCCGTTTTTCGTTATGATCCTGATCCTCTCCAGCAACACCGGTCTCCAAAACAAAATGCGAGGAGAGGGATTCGAACCCGCGAACTCCTTCGAGAGTCGATCTTGAGTCGACCGCCTTTGACCGCTTGGCTACCCTCGCGCCTGTACCTATTGAACGTGCAAAGTAATGAGCTTGATGGCGCCTACCCACCCGGCCCGTCGGGCACCTGCCGCCGGACGAACGCCCCGACACGGTCTATCGCCGCGGCACCCTCGGGAAGGACGGCGGCAAACGCCTGCCAGCAATGAAACATCCCTTCCGCGCAGTCGAACGTGACTGAACCCCCCTGGAGTTCCGCCGTGCTCGCGAACGCCGCGATGCCGTCGATCAGCACCTCGCCGCTCCCGGCCTGCACCAGGAGCGGCGGCAGCCCCGCAAGGTCCGCGTAGAGCGGCGAAGCCAGCGGGTCCGCCGGGTCGTGGCCGGCGAGGTAGTCGTCCCGCATCCCTGCGAGGTACTCCGGCGTGAGCCAGTCGGTCTCCCGGTTGAAGATCACCGACTCCCCGAGGAAGAGCATATCGACCGCCGGGGAGAGAGCGACCGCCGCTGCCGGCATCGGGAGCCCCTCGTCGAGGCCCGCAAGGAGCATAGAGAGGACGAGCGACCCCCCGGCCGATATCCCCGCCGGCACGATCCGCGCCGGAGCGTATCCCTCCGCGAGCAGGTGCCGGTAGGCGGCGAGGCAGTCTTCCACCGCCGCCGGGAAGGGATGCTCCGGCGCGAGCCGGTAGTCGACCGAGAAGACCTCGGCCCGTGCGGCGCCGCTAAGCCGGGCGCAGAGGTCGAGATGGTCGGCCGTCGAGCCGGCGGTAAACCCCCCGCCGTGGAAGAAGAGAATGGCCCGGGCCGGCCGGGACTCGGGCGTCGTCACCCGGAAAGCGGGAATTCCGCCTGGGACCGTCATCCGCCCGATGTCAGGAGGAGGGTCGATGAGGTCGCCCGAAAAGACCGCCCGTCCCGCAGCGGAGTTCGGGGAGACGCGCCCTTTGAGGACCGCAAGGACCTCCACAGGCGAGAGCGTCGCCATCCCACGCCCTCACATGAAGTCCGCGAGCCCGAGCTGCCGCTCCGGGGGCTGGCCGAAGGTCGACTCGATCTGCATGCAGAGCACATCCATCCGCTGCTTCGTGTACTCCGAGATCGCATAGGTCTCGCATATGTTGCGCGACATATCCAGGTACTTCTTCACCGAGCCCTCGTGGACCGTGGGGATGACGTTCCCGCCGCACCGGGTGCACTTCCCGGCAAGCGGCATCCGCCGGTACTTCGCGTTGCACTTCATGCACCGCACCTTCTGCTTCGAGAAGGCGTTAAGGTTCCCCTGGAGATCCCGGATGAAGTGGGTTTTTAAGACCCGTTCCGCAACATCGTCGGCATCCACCGCCCGGATCTTTTTGGCGAGGTCGAGCTCCGCCTCGAGTTTCTCAAGCATCGTCCCGAGCTTCGTGTAGGTGGACTCGAGCGGCCCTGCAGAGATGTTCGTGGTCGGGTGGGTGAAGAAGAACCCCTCGACCTGGGCCGGGGTCCCGAGTCGCCGCTCCACCCGGTCAACAAACTTGTCGAGGTCCTTTGGGTGGGCGTAGGCGAGGCAGCCGTTGTAGACCTCGATGGGGTAGTGGTCGCAGACGTCGACGTTGAGGCTTTCCTTGTCGACCTCCGCCGGGTCTATCCGGGTCGTCAGGACCAGCGGTGCGTCCATCGTCCCGCCCCGTGTCTCGGGTAGGTAGGACCGGGAGAAGTTGATCAGCCCGTCGAGGAGGAGCATCACGCAGTCCTCGTCGCCGTCGCACTGCCCGCAGAAGATGCCGTTTGCCACCAGGGTATGGTTCTCGGCGACCGTTAAACAGTAGACCCGGTCATCGAGCGTCCTGACGGTCTCCCGGGCGACGACCTCGTCGCTGATGACGAGCCCTCCCTCCTCTGACGGAACACGGTCGCCGATCTTCACCTCGAGCGCCCTGATCTTTTTCAGGTAATCAGTATCCCAGACCAGCATCGCGTGGTCGGGGGTGACCGTAAGGATCTTTCCCCGTCTCGTCGCGAACCGGATGAGGTGGGCCGGGGCACGGTGGACTGAGACGGAGGTGACTCTCTTCATGCTGACCTTCCCGTGGGAATCGATGCTCCGGACGGAGAACGGCTGCCGGGGGTCGGAGTAGAACGTCCCCATATGGTCAAGTCCGGGTTTTGCGACGTCGAAGTTCTCCACTACAAACTGCCGGATCGGCATCGTCATCCACTGCCGGCCAGAAAAGACGGTGATCTCCGTGTCGCCCGCAAAACAGTTCCGTCGTTTCGCCGCGTGGAAGAACGGGTGGCCGTAACCGACCGCGGCCTTCGAGAACCCGATAAGCCGGACGAGGACCCCGGCACTGGTGTGCGGCGCAAGCCCCATCAGGAGTTGGCCCACAAGGTCGAGCGGTCTCTCCGCCCGGTAG
>JALNXI010000123.1 GCA_023230425.1 Methanoculleus sp.
AGCCTTCGACGTAGCAGTCGGGGAAGACCGGGACGACGAAGATCGAGAGGACGAGGAGCAGAAAGGCCCCCACAAATCCGGAAAAGACCCGTTGAGGAGCCGGGTTCCTCCGGAGTAGGAGCGGTGCGGCGAGGAGCGTCCCCGCAAGGAGGTAGCGGGAAGCGATCCAGAGCTGCGTCGGGAGGTTTGCATCGTAGCCGACGAAGATCCCCATCCCCTGGTAAGCGAGGGTGTGGACGAGGCCGATCCCCGCCACGAAGAGGAGCCCGGTGCCGGCGACCAGCAGGTAACTGTTCTCCCGCATCGTCCGGGCATTCCAGGCAACGGTGAAGACCGCTATCGCTATTCCAACAGCGACGAGCTCGGCGATCGTGTGGAAGAGGAGGTAGTTGTAGAGGCTGGTCGCTGCGAGGGCGGCGAGGAGCACCACAAAGACAACAAACGACGTCCGCATGCCGGGTTCTGCGACATCCTCCTCCATGCGGCCTTGCCGGAGATCTGCGCCGCTCGGAGGATGATATCCGGTAGTGAGTTCTGC
This sequence comes from Methanoculleus sp., assembly GCA_023230425.1. Taxonomy (GTDB): domain Archaea; phylum Halobacteriota; class Methanomicrobia; order Methanomicrobiales; family Methanoculleaceae; genus Methanoculleus. The sequence continues at coordinate 539 of JALNXI010000123.1, forward strand.
CTGCATGGAGTCGTTCTGCATAGTTCGGGATCGGGCCAGGCTCTTTCGCCCGCGTGACGGGGAGGCGCCGGACCGGTCTTCAGGCTTATTCTCTGGGTCTCATCGCTGTCGCACAGCAATGCGATCGCTATACGGGCCGGCACTCCAACCAAATTTTTATTTTAAGTACAATATATTTAATTACGCATCAATCTTTCCAATAGTCGATAATGAAGCATAGGATGTCATTCGAAAAAAAGGTATACCCCGTGGTGCCGCAGGAGGAACGAGTTCTTCCCAAACGAACCCGGGCCGGGAGACGATCGGCCGCCAGCCGCTACACCAGTTCGTTCCTCCGCAGGAACTCCCGGATCTCGCGTGATTCGACCCAGCCTTCGTCAAGCTGCTTCACGATCGCATTGATCCGTTCTACCTGCTCCCGGATCTTCTCCGATGTCTTCGCATCATCAGTCAGGTCGGCCATGCCGAGGATCACCTGCAGGGGCAGGCGGATGTGGTCGGCAAGGACCGCGAACTGCTCGATGTTCTGCTCGATCTGGTAGAACGCCTGCAGCCGCATATCTTCGTAGCGCTTCCGGTCCGAGACGTCACGGCCGACGACCTGGACGCCGACCACCTCACCGCCCTCCATGATAGGCGATTCGTTCATCTCGACGGCGGCGGCCGTCCCGTCCTTCCGGCGGAGCTCCACCAGCAGCCCCTCGACAGGCTCTCCCCGGGCAATCCGGGTCCTGGCCTCCAGCCAGTCGGGGCGGGTCTTCGCGAGGACGTAGTCGCTGCACCGCACACCGATCATCTCTTCAGGGATATAGCCGAGGATCCTCGTTACGGCCGGGGAGATGTAGGTGATCCCCCGGTCAGCGTAGCAGGTGTAGATCATATCGAAACTCCGCTGGGCGATCTCCCGGAACCGTTCTTCGCTCTCCAGCAGGGCGTTCTGCACCTCTCGCAGGTCGGTGACATCATCCACCATTCCGATGACGAGCCCCTTCTCTTCAGGATCGCGGAGCAGAGACGTGGTCAGACGCCCCCATATGATCCTGCCGTCTTTTGTCACGTAACGCTTCTCCCGGCGGGCGCTCTCCCCCGAGGCCGTTCTGTGCAGGAGAGCGCCGGCCATCTCCCTCTCGGACGGGCAGATCAGGTCCTGGAAGAGCATGGAATGCAGTTCGTCCTCGTCGTAGCCGAACATGCGCACAAACGCCGGGTTCGTCCTCGTGATCCTCCCTTCCGGGTCGATGAGCGCGATCCCGGTCCCTGCCTGCTCGAAGATCCCCCGGAACCTCTCCTCGCTCTCCCGGAGGGCGAGTTCCGCCCTCTTCTGCTCGGTGATATCCTGCCCCGTGATGGCGAGCCGCCCGGCCTGCGGGCGGTATATTTGCAGGTCGTACCATCGCCCGCTTCCCGGCTCCTGCAACCGCCGCTGTACCGGAACACCGGTCTCGGCGACCTCCCCGTAGATGACGCGGGCCCCCTCACGGATCGCCGGGAAGATATCAAAGAGCCGTCGCCCGATCAGTTCCTCGCGGCTGCAGCCGAAGACGGCGGCCGCTTTCTCGTTCAACTCGAGGATGCGGTAGTCGGCGGGACTGCCCGCGCTATCCAGGACGACCTCGTAGAGGGTGTAACTCTCAAGCATCTGCTCAAAGAGGAGGCGGTACTTCTCCTCGCTCCTCCGGAGCCCCTCGTCGGCCCGCATCCGCTCAATAGTCCGGCCGAGCCTCTCGGCGACAGTGTCGATCAGGGAGCGTTCTTCGGCGAGGAACGGCCCTTCGTCCTCCCGGGGCTGCTCATGGCGGTAGCAGACCTCCACCCTCCCGACGGTTCGGCCGTGAACGACGACCGGGCTCTCCTGCTTCCAGGGAGTCTCCACAAACCCGACCGACGAATATTCCCGGCAGTCGACCGTGATCCGGGCGGCGGCGTCCTCGGGGTGGAGCCAGCCGGCAGGGAGGATGGCGGCAACCTCCCGGAGGATCTCGTCGGTCGATATCCCGGGTCGCTCGACGATGCTCGTCATGGCATAGAGCGCCGTGAGTTCTCTCATCCGGTTATCCAGAGCAATCTGCTGCTCCCGGAGCGCCTCTTCCGCCAGCCGCCGGTCCGTGATATCGTCTGCGATGACGACGAGCCGGTCATACTCCGGTCGGTATGCCTTCAGTTCATACCTGGCGCCGGTCGCCGGACTGGAGACCTCGCGGTGAACCGGTGTCCCGGTCCGCGCGACCTGACAGAAGAGATCAAGTGCGGCAGGGCCGATCGATGGAACGGCCGTGACGAGGTCTTCTCCGGCAACCTCTTCCCTGCGGCGCCCGAGGCTCTCCTCAGCCTTGCGGTTGATCCGGATGACCCGGAAGCCGACAGGATCCCCGGAACAGTCGCGGAGGATCTCAAGGAGGAGCCCGGCGTCCAGCATCTGGTCGAAGAGGAGGCGGTACTGCCGTTCAGAGGCTAGAGTCTCCCGCTTTGCCCCCGCCTGCGCAACGGCGGCCCCGAGCATCGCGGCGACCGCCCCGACGAGGTCGCGCTCCTGCGGCCGGACGGGTTCGACGGTCTCCACCACAAGATGCCCGGCCGGCCTCCCCCCGGCGGTGATCGGGGCGGTGATCCTCCCGGCGCCCGGCGCCGCGGTCCCGGGCACGACCTCTGCCGATACCCGCTCCGGGTGCCGGAACCCCCGGGGCAGGAGGACGGCCGTCCGCCGGAAGACCTCCTCAAGGTCGGCGCTGCCCTCCCCGATCAGCCTTGATATCGCGTAGAGCGTCCGGAACTCCTTCACCTGCCCATGCAGTTTGTCCCGGCCGGTGACGTCAAGGTTGGCCCCCGCCCAGAGGATGACCCGGCCGGAGGCGTCCCGGATGGGCACGCCCCTGCTCGCGATGGTATGGTACTCCCCATCGGCTCCCAGGATGCGGTAGTCGCGGCTCCAGGTCTCGCCGGTCGCGACAGAGCGCTCCCATGCGGCGAGCACCGCGTCCGCCTCCTCCGGGTGGATGTTGCGCGCCCATCCGGAACCGCGGCACTCCTCAAGCGTCATCCCGGCGAGGTTGAGGTAGGAGTCTGAGAGGTAGAGCACCCTGCCGTCAGGCCCGGAGATCCAGATGCCGTAGGGGACCGTCTCGTCGGCGAGCTGGGCAGGCGCTCCTGGTTTGTCCGGGGGGGTCGTGGTGAAGTCTGGTGTAGGCATGTGTTTCAGGTCCTGCAGAGGGGTGGTGGAACTGGCATAACACCTGGTATCCCGTGCATATCCCGCATGTCCGGCCGGTGCCGGGGCACTCTATGGAGAGAGGTGACCTTTCGATCACCTGGACGATTTGATCATAACATTTGTCGCTTATTAGAAAAGGTATCGTTTTGTTCCAGCCCTGTTCCATTGGGTGATCGCGTTGGAGCAGCCCCGGGTGAATCCGGGAGCACCCGGACTGGCACTATCCTTAAGTTGCACGGAGCCCAGATCACCTCTTGATGAAGACCCACACCCGATGGGCTGCGGCCTGCCTGGAGGCGGACCATGCCCGGAGATGAGGAGTGCCCCCGCTGCCGGGCCGGGGTCTGCGAGATCCACGGGCCGGCCGTCGACCGCCGGGATATCGCCGTCTTTGTGGTCTCGGGCGTCCTCCTCCTCGCTGGGATATACGTCGAGTATTTCACCCCGCATCCCCTCGCCGGCACAGCCCTCCTCCTCGCCGCTGCGGTCATATCCGGCTACGACGTCCTGAAGGCCGGAATCCTCGCCATCATCCGGTTCCGGTTCAGTATCGCCGTGCTCATCACGATCGCGGCGGCGGGGGCGTTCCTGACCGCAAACCCCGCCGAGGGCGCTACCGTCCTCTACCTCTACGCCATCGCCGAGTTCCTGGAGGAGTACGCGGCCGGGAGAGCGCATCGCTCGATAGCGTCGCTCCTCGATATCGCACCCCAGACAGCCCGGGTCCGGCGGGACGGCGGGGAAGTGACCGTCGGAGTCGGCGAAGTCGGCGTGGGGGAGACTGTGATTGTCAGGCCGGGCGACACCGTCGCGCTCGACGGCATCGTCACCGCCGGCGCGTCCTCGGTCGACCAGGCGCCGATCACGGGAGAGAGCGTCCCGGTGCCAAAAGGTGTCGGGGACGGTGTCTATGCCGGGACCCGGAACGTGGACGGCTACCTCGAGGTCCGGGTGACGAAGCCCGAAGAGGAGAGCACGATAGCCCGGGTCGTCGCCCTGGTCGCGGAGGCCCAGGCCCACACCTCCCCCACCGAAGCGTTCATCGAGCGGTTCTCCCGCTACTACACGCCAGCAGTCATCCTCGTCGCCGCCCTCCTCATCGTGGTCCCGCCGCTCGCCTTCGGCGTCCCGTTCCTCGAGGCTTTCTACCGGGCGCTGATCCTGCTCGTCATATCCTGCCCCTGCGCGCTCGCCATATCCACCCCGGTCTCGATGGTCTCGGGGATAACGACCGCGGCACACAACGGCGTGCTCATCAAGGGCCGGGACTCCCTCGAGGCCGTGGGGCTTGCCCGGGTGATCGTCTTCGACAAGACCGGGACGCTCACGACCGGGAGGCTCGAGGTGGACGACGTCATCGGTTTCGGGGTGCCGGCGGCGGAGGTGCTCGCGATCGCCGCGTCGCTTGAGTCACGCTCCGGCCACCCGATCGCGGAGGCGATCCTGCGGCGGGCCGAGGAGGAAGGCGGCGGCCTCCGGGACGTGGAGGAGTTCGCATCGATAACCGGCAGGGGTGTCCAGGGAAGGATCGACGATGAAACCCACCTCCTCGGGAACGCCGCGCTCTTCCCTGAGGCCAGCGGCGGGGTATGGCGGGCGGAGTACGACCGCCTGGAGGGCGAGGGAAAGACCGTTGTCCTCGCCGGCACCGCTTCGGCGGTCATCGGGCTCATCGCCCTCTCGGACGTCATCAGGGAGGATGCCCGGGAGACGGTGGCCGATCTGGAGGCGCGGGGTATCAGGACGGTGATGCTCACCGGGGACAACGAGCGTGTCGGGGAGGCGGTGGCCCGCCGCATCGGTATCGACGAGTGCCATGCCGGCCTCCTCCCGGAGGAGAAGGTGGCGATGGTCGAGCGGCTGATGGACCGCTATGGGCTCGTGGTGATGGTCGGCGACGGCGTCAACGACGCGCCGGCGCTGGCCCGGGCGAATGTCGGGGTCGCGATGGGGGCCATCGGGTCGGATATCGCGATCGAGGCGGCCGATATCGTCGTGATGGAGGACGACATATCCCGGATCGCCTATCTCGTGGCCCTCTCGGAGAAGACGGTCTCGGTCGTACGGCAGAACGTCGCAACAGCGGTCGTGGTGAAACTCGGCATCGCCGGGCTCGCCGTCCTGGGCCTCGTCACCCTCTGGATGGCGGTGGCGTTCGGGGATATGGGCCTCTCGCTCGCGGTCATAGCAAACGCCCTGCGGATAGGCCGGCCTGATGCCGGCACTCCTCCTTAGAGGTTAGGTTCTCCTGCAACGCCCGGCCTTCCTGAGGGTGAACCGGAACGCCGCACCCTTCTCCCGGTGCCCCTTGACCCGGTCCTCGACCCAGATCCTGCC
>JALNXI010000124.1 GCA_023230425.1 Methanoculleus sp.
TACCGTCAAGTATCAGGCAATCGGCGAGTTCTCATCTATGCCCTGAGGCTGTCCTTTTCCAGTGAGATTCCCGTGATCACTATCGTTTTCAGAGGAGGAAGACTATTGCCGCACACCACCGGAACCGTGTGGCTGATTTGATGGATTATCAGCCACATTTAACGGAATAGGGCATTATCCTCTCGAATCCTCATGGCTAAAGTTAACGCCTATGGGGTCTTCCCCTCCCCTGTCTCCAACGCGTAAAGATCCGTGCCTGTCATCAACCCCACCCCACCCGCGCTTCGCGCTCCTCCCCCCCCTTGAGGGGCGGGGGCAGTCATGGCGATACCCCAGGGAAAGCCGTGCCCCGGATTGCATGCAAGCGGGAACACCGGGATGGGATCTCAGATGACCAGTTGTTTCGTAGGGCACTACTCGATCATCTGGATCCTATGGCGCTCGCACCCGGCGGCGAACGACTTCTCCTTGAACTTCTTCTTCACCGTCCGGGGCGTGACCTCGCTGACCGCCCCGCCCTTCACCAGGGCGCAGGCGATGATCAGGCCTGAGGCGCTATCCGCCGCCTGGAGCGCGATCTCGACGGGCCGAACGTAGCCGGAGAAGAGCGTGTGGTTGTGGCGCCTGACGATATCCGCGATCTCCTCCGGGACACCGTTCCCGATAAGGATCCGGTGGCCCTCAATGCCGTGCCGCTCCATATCTCCTCCGACAACGTCGTAGTCGATGCCGTGCAGGAGGCCGATGACCTCCCACGTATCGGCATCCTCGCCGAGGTGTTCTGCGACCTTCCTCATGATGCTCGCTGTGGCGTGGCTGTGCGCAATGTGGGACGATGACGCCACGTAGCGCCGGAGGAGGGCCAGTGCCTCGTCTCTCTCCATGCGGGATGGGTTGTCAGGCGCACAGAGCATAAGCATGCGGGTTCCCCGCCCTATGGATAGAGATATACCTGCCCTTATCCCACTTGTGTACATGAATCTACGGGTTCTTGAGGTGCTGGCCGCATTCGGGTGCCTCGCACTGTTTGTCATACTGCTGGTGATGCTGCCCGCACTGGTGATGGGGATAGAAGGGCTGTCGTGGATGGAAGGGCCGTCATACATCATCGCGCTGGTCGTCTTTATCGCCGCGCTCAGTGTTGCAGGCTATACGATCGATAAAAGGGTCGCTTAACTCCGCTTTTTCTTTATATTTTTTCTGAGCCGGTAGTAACTTAAGGGGTGGTTGACCCGCTCACAGTCCTTATCCCGGTTAGCGCAGAGCCCAAAGGTGCGCATGGTGGCGCATGACGGTGGAGTATACTCGGTGCCGCCCCGGCCGGAGATATGCTCCACCTGGTACATCGTCTTCTCCAGGTCGAAGTCGGGCGCCCGCGCGAAGATCTCTGCAATCGCGGTGGTGTTCATACCGATGGTATGGAGGAACGACGTGATGGCAAACCTGCCCATATGCGTCAGGTTCCCTCCTGTGGTGATCGCCTGGATGAGCGCGTTGATGCAGGGCGGGAACGCCTCCTCCTTAACCTCGCCGAACTGCTCGAGGATCTGCTGCTGGTATGACGCAGCGATCTCTTTCGTAACCGGTTCGAGGCGTTCGCAGATCCCGGACGGGACCCGAAGCGGCAGCTGGTCAATGAGGATGACCCGGATCCGTTCCCGGATAAGTTCATCGATCTCGCCCGGTTCGAGGTGAACCGTTCCCTGCCGCACGTCCCTGTTGATGAGCCGCCAGCGCAGATCACGCAGATGGGGCACCAGTTCAACGTAATCGGTGACCGGCAGGGTAACGGTCCCGGTATTGATCCCGATACTCCAGGCAACGAACTGCCGTATCTCCGGATCTTCGGTCTCCAGGAAGAAGGATGCGCGTTCCGCTTCATAGCGCGCAAGGCGGTCGATGAGGGATCGGTCGCCTATACAGGAGACCAGTATCCGGGCAAGCGCATAACTCGCTATCTCAAACTCGGGCCTGAGGTTCTGCGTATTCTCATCCTGAAACTCTCGCTTCGCGGAAAGCGCAGCGATGACCCGGGCCTTTGCCCGATCGAGCGCCGCAACACCCGAGTTACTTCCGAGAAATTCTTCGAGCGACTCAACGTGCCGGCGGGCCAGCTGCTGGGACTCTTTTAAAAATGGGTATTTGATGAGCTCTTTGTGGTCGAGTACAACATCCATCAATCGGCCTCGATCCGAGGAGCAAGGAGGTACTCGACGTGGCCGTTGCCGTCCGCAATGTCAAAAGCAAACCGTACCGGGTGATCGACGCCGAGGTAGACCTCCACCTCATCCGCGCGTGCCATGACCCGGCCCATGTCTTTGAGGTAATCGAGCGAGAAGAGGGAGCGGGCCCGCACCGGGTTGAGTGCGACGAGTTCGTCTTCGCCGAGCGCGAGTTTGATGTGATCGGTATCCCCCTCCGCCTCCATGTAGAAGGTCATGGTGTCGGGGTCGATCCCGAGAGCGATCTTGTCGGATATGACGGCAGCCGCTTTGATGGCGCTGTTCAGAGCATCTCCTGAGAGGACGGCCTTACCAGGGAGGTCGATCCCCGGAGGGTTCGGATCTTTCCGGATGGTGTTGACGTCAAGCAGCGTGATCGAGTAGCGGTAGCCTCCAAAGCTCAGTTCCAGTTTCCGCTCTTCATCGAGGAGACTGAGCGTCAGCACGTCACCTTTCCCCATCATCCCGAGGATGTTCTTCATCTTTGCGATATCCAGGCCCAGTTCTCCGGCTGTCGCCAGGAAGGTATTGAACGCCGTGCTCTGGAGGTCCAGGGAGACCATGGCCACGTTTGCGGTATCGACAGCCCGCGTCCAGGTGTGATCATCAGCGGTGTGCAGGCGGCACTCCGTCACCAGTGCGGCGATCGCATCGATGGATTCCCGAAATATTTCTGTATCAATCGTTGCCTTTAACATTGTGACCCCTTATCAAGCTCTCGTCTAAAGTATATAATCGCACTTTTCATTTTAGTGCTTTGCGATATACTCCAACCGCCCCATATGCCGGAACCGGACGGAACCCTATACATTCATAGTTAGCTGCATCGAAACACTATACATAATCTCCTGATCATGCTGGCAGTGCAACTAACCACCTGTCAGCCTCAAGCGGAGGGTAATCTCTCAATGGGTTCTCAATGGACAAAAGACAGTGTCTATAGAAAGGCGATGAGCGCCGGATATCGGGCACGGGCCGCTTATAAACTGCTGGAGATCCAGCAGCGCAACGGGATCATACGGCCAAGCGACAACGTCGTCGACCTGGGGGCAGCGCCGGGCAGCTGGCTGCAGGTGCTCCGCGATCTGACCGGGGGGAAGGTCATCGGCGTGGATCTCAACCCTATTGCGCCCATGGGAGGCGTCACCACCATCGTCGGGGATTTCACTGATCCCCTTGTCCAGGAGCGCATACGTGAGGAGGCCGGTGGCATCGTCAACGTTGTAGTCTGCGATGCCGCACCGAAACTCTCAGGCCAGAAGAGTTACGACCAGGCTCGTGCGGTTGGACTTGGCGAGGATGCCCTGGCGTTTGCCTGCACGATCTTAAAGCCCGGCGGCAACATGGTGATAAAGTCGTTCCAGGGAGAACTCTTCGTGGACCTGCTCGTTGAGGTAAGGAAGCATTTCTATTCCGTCCGCGGGTATCGGACGAAGGCGTCACGGAAAGGGAGTGCCGAGACCTACATTATTGCAAAGAATTTCAAGGGAACATGCGATGGTGCTGAAGGACCCCTATAACCGGACCGTGACCAACCTCCGGATCAGCCTGACCTCCCGGTGCAACCTGCGGTGCATCTACTGCCACGCAGAGGGTGAGGTGAGCCCGAAGGAGCAGATGAGCGCCGCGGATATCGCCGAGCTGATGCAGGTGGGCGTGCGGTTCGGCGTTAAAAACATCAAGTTCACCGGGGGGGAGCCCCTGCTCCGCCGTGACCTCCTCGACGTCGTCCGTTCCGTGCCGCCGGGCGTTGAGTCCTCCATGACGACGAACGGGACGCTGCTTGCGGCAAAGGCCGCGGCGCTCAAGGAGGCCGGGCTTGCCCGGGTGAACGTCAGCCTCGATACGCTCCGCCCCGAGCGCTACAAAGCCATAACGGGGAAGGACTGCCTCGCGGACGTTCTTGCCGGGATCGACGCCGCGATCGAGGTCGGCCTGACCCCGGTCAAACTCAACATGGTGCTCCTCGAGGGCATCAATGAGGATGAACTGGACGACTTCATGGCGTTCGTCCGGGGCAAAGAGAACCTCATCCTGCAGGTCATCGAGTTGATGGAGTTCAACGAGTGCAAATTCCACGGAGATGTGGACAGCGTCGAGCAGGACTTGAACGAGCGGGCAACACGGGTCGTCACCCGCAGGATGCACCACCGGAAGAAGTACTGCCTCGACGGCGCCGAGGTCGAGGTGGTCCGCCCTCTCCATAACACGGAGTTCTGCGCATTCTGCAACCGTCTGCGCGTGACCTCAGACGGAAAACTCAAGCCCTGCCTCCTCCGGAGTGATAACCTGGTCGATATCCAGGGCAAGCACGGCAAGGAACTAGAAGACGCTTTCAGGGAAGCCGTCAGCAGGCGTAAGCCGTTCTTTGTTTGAAGCGGCTGTGCCCTGCAACGCCAACCGGAGTCCAGGCTCCACCAGGTGCGAGCAGCGCCGCCTGCCCTGGAGGGGCAACACCGATACGGTATCCCGCCCCGCCCCGGTCCAGGCACCGCCCCCCACACTGACTCCGGTCCTCCACCACCGGCCCCGCCCGGCATTTCCGGTTCCATCCCTGCCTGCATTGAAGGAGTACTTTTTGTACCACTCTCCCCAATAGGAGGGTATGCTGGAAGTGAATGAGTATGCCCGTGCCATGCAGAAGCTGTACGGCAAATCGCTGATCCTGGAAAACCCCTCCGAGTTTCATCCAGTCCTGTACTTCTACTTCACCGATGCCCTCGCCCACATCGACTTCACCCTCGGCATCCAGGCTTACAACTACATGTCGCCCCGGAATATCATGAGCATGGAGTATATGCGGTGGCGCGTGGATGAGGAGAAGGCCGGCGAGCGGGCATACTTCCCCGGGTTCATCAACTGGCTGAAGGATGAGCACCCGGAGAAGTTCGAGGAGCTCCCAATGCTCTGGTCCGGCGTCTACGACCGCGACGACCCTGCCCAGTACCGGAGCTTCCGCATCGTGCTCAACCCCGACGATAAAAAGGCGATCCCGGCCAACTACCTCTCGACATTCATCGATGAGTTCTTTGACCCGAAGTTCATCAAACAGATCTATAAGACCTCAACACTCGCCCGCCTCTTCGATGAGTACGCGAGTAGCAGACCCGAATAAGGCTTTGGAGGAGACCACGCATGGATGTCGCCCGCCTCACCTCATCGCTTGTCCGGATCAGGAGTGAGAACCCGCCGGGGAGCACGGCTGATCTGATCGAGTTCATCAAGGAGTTCCTCGACTCGCTCGGCGTGAAGAGCCGCGTCGTCTCCCACCCGGGCGGGCGGGACGACCTCATCACGACCGATCCTGATCCCCGCCTCCTCCTCTGCGGCCATGTGGATGTTGTCCCCGCGATCCCCGATGACTGGACGCACGACCCCCACAGCGGGGAGGTCGCCGAAGGCTACGTCTGGGGGAGAGGCGCCACCGATATGAAAGGGGGATGCGCCGCTCTCCTCATCGCCTACCGGGATCTCGTCGAGAGCGGTGTCGCGCCGAAGGCGCAGTTCGCCTTCGTCTGCGATGAGGAGACCGGCGGAGAGTACGGCATACGCTCGCTGCTTGCGAAGAACCTGCTCCTGCCCCGCGACTGCCTGATAGCCGAACCGACGCCGGCGATGAGCCCGGCGGTCGGCCAGAAAGGCCTCTACCGGGTCGACCTCTCCTTCCGCGGCAGGCCGGGCCACAGTTCTCTCTATCCTATGGTTGGGAAGAGCGCCATCATGGCGGCGGTCGATCTCCTCGGGTACCTGCGGGAGGTCCATGCGCACCCGTTCCCGCCCGCCGAAGCCCTGCAGCCGCTCGTCGCACAGTCCGCCCGGGTCTTCCACGACGTCTT
>JALNXI010000125.1 GCA_023230425.1 Methanoculleus sp.
GCAGTCATGGCGATACCCCAGGGAAAGCCGTGCCCCGGATTGCATGCAAGCGGGAACACCGGGATGGGATCTCAGATGACCAGTTGTTTCGGAGGGCACTACTGATCCGTTCTATCCTTCCTTGCAGAACCCTGAGATCTCCCGGCCCTTTTAGCCATGGGAACAGCGGCGAGGGCCTCCTCACGATGAAGAAACTGTAAAGCGATTTTCCCGGGATTTTAAGGAATTTAGAACATTTAAATAGTACAAACGCCCCACGTTCTGTATGAGCAAAACTTTCTGCCGCACCCTTGCCAGGAAGAAAGTGATGAGTAATGATGGCATGCTCATCGGGACCATCAAGAACATTATGGTCGACCTTAATACGGGGCAGGTTGTTGACCTGATCGTCAAACCGGACGAGACGTTCAGGACTGACGGCTACAGGATGGATGGGGACAGGATGCTTGTGCCGTTTGAGGCGGTAAAAGACATAAAAGATTATGTTGTGGTCGATCGCTACCTGCTGAAGAGATCGGGATAATACTTTTCTACCGCTTCCACAAATCCATCTCCATACGCGCTTTCAGAGACCCAGTCTGCCGCCGACCGGGTCGGTGCCGCGGCGTTTGCAACCGCAACACCGATGCCTGCGGCCTCGAGCATCTCAATATCGTTCTCCGAGTCCCCGATAGCCAGGATGTCGCCCGGAAGAAGCCCCATATTCCCGGCGAGCTCCCGCATCGCCGCCCCCTTGCTCACGCCGGGTGCCTGAAGATGGAGCGCAAACCCTGTATCCAGCACCTGGATGGGGAGGTGGCGGTCACGGATGACCGCTCTCGCCTCATCGGGATCAATCTTCCGGGCGAAGGCCACATCGGCGAACCGGTACTGCGCGCTGAGGAGTTCGAGTTCGATACCCTTCCCGGCAAAATGGTCCCTGAGAACCTCGAACGCTTCAAGGCAGGCCGCCCGGTCACCCGGGATGTGGAGGGTGCCTCCAAACCCCCGGCGGTAGACGCCGCCGTTCTCGCCGATGATGGTCCCATCCGTCCCGACCATCTTGCAGAGGCCGTCCATGAAGCAGACGGTGTTGCCGCTTGCAAGCACCACCTCGATGCCGGCATCGACGAGGGTCCGGATGGTCTCGATGGCGCGTGTGTTGATGCGCCGCCGCCGGTCGGTGATGGTGCCGTCGACGTCCGTTACGATCGCTTTCAGCACTGCTTGAGCCCAGCCTGCTCGACCATGAATGCCGCCTCGCCCTCGGGGAGGTTGGGGCTGTCCACGAGGCGGGCAACCCTTTTACCGCCCTTGCTCTTACGGAGATAGAGCCGGAACGTTGCGGTGTGCCCGACAATGTTGCCGCCGATCGGTTTTGTGGGGTCGCCGAAGAGGACGGCCGGGTTCGACATCACCTGGTTGGTCACGAGGCCGACGGCGTTGTGATCGTCGATCAGTTTCAAGAGGTCGTGCATGTGGCGGTTCAGTTTCTGCTGTCGGGCAGCGAGAGTGCCGCGCCCCGCGTACTCCGAACGGAAGAGGGACGTCAACGAGTCGATGACGAAGAGCCTGGCCGGGTAGTCGGAGGTCCGCAGGTCGTTTGCGAGTTCTCGTGCTGTATCAAGGAGCAGCATCTGGTGATCGGAACTGTGTGCCCGGGCGACGTGAATCCGCTCAAGGATCTCCTCCATCGAGCCGAGGTCCGCATCCTCCGGTAGTCCGTCGACCATCTGCTCGATACGCTCCGGACGAAACGTGTTCTCGGTATCGACGTATATGACGCTCCCGTGCAGCCCGCCGCTCTCCTCAGGGAGCTGGGCGTTGACGGCCATCTGGTGAACGAGCTGGCTCTTTCCGGACCCAAACTCTCCATAAACCTCGGTTATCGCCTGCGTCTCAAGACCCCCGCCGACCAGTTCGTCGAACTCGGGGACCAGCGTCTTCAACTTCTTGATAAACTGCCTCTTGTCCAGGATATCCCGGCCTGTCTTGAAGCCGCCGATATCCGCCATCTTCCGTGCGGCGAGGATCACCTTCTTGGCGGTGCCCTCACCGATCTCCGCCGCCTCGGCGAGGTCCGACGTTGTGGCCGTTGCAATGCTCTCGACGGTCCCGTATCCCGCTTCGCGGAGTTTTTCGGCGGTGGTTGGCCCAACGCCGGGTAAATCTTCAAGATCAATCTCTGTCATCTCAATCCTCACTTGATCTCTATGGTGTGTTCTGCTACAGTACACTTAGATGTATAGCGGGGGGTATAAAGGTCGCTCGCCGTGCGGTGTGAAAGTGAAAGTCCGGGATCAGGATCCCCCGGAGAACCGATCCAGGCGACGCTCCAGATCTTGTGGATCCGGCAGTGCGGCCTCGATATGGTGGAGGGTGATCACGCCCCGATGCACGGTGCCTCTGGCGCGCACCTCATACCCGACGGGCAGCGGTTCGGCGAGGATGTAGCAGGCATCGCCGGTATCGATGCAGACTCCCTGCCCGGTGGCGATGATTGTCCCAACGACTTCCACCTCCTTCCCCTCTTCGGCGAGGACGACGAGAGCGCTCCCCCAGGAGAGGTGCAGTTCGAGGTCCCCATACCGCCCCCGCCGGGCGGTCGCATTGTAGATCTCGATCCGGTCACCGGAAACCAGATGCTCCTCAGCCTTCTCGCCCCAGATGACAACCGGGATCTCCCCGGTTCCGTCGGCGACGACCAGGTTCCTGACAGACGACTGTCTCCCGCTCCGTGTGGTGAACGAGTGAGGCGATTGCACGCTCGCCACCGTTCCAGCAAGCGAGTACGACCCTCCCTCCTCTACGTCCGCGACGGCCTTGAACGGGAGGGTGATCTCCCGTTCAGAGGGTGTGACGGATGCCGCTTCGCCGAGGCTGTACTCGATGCCCTGATCGCTTTCCCGTGCGGTGGCACCGCGGATGACGACGTTTTTTCCTGTCTCAACCCCGAGAAGGACGGCCGGAGCCCAGGCGACGAGCCGGAAGACGCCGTCTTCGTTCCCGATCACCGCCTCGACCATCTCCCCGGCGCTCCCGTCGCGCCGGGTGAACGTTCGCGGGCCCTCGACGGCGATGAGCCTGACCTCGAGGTCTCCCCCCGATTCGGGAAGTGCAGAGACCCCGGCTTCCTCCGGGCAGGTGATCTCGCACGCCGCCTCCTGGACGGCGACGGCGGTGACGTCGGGGATCTTTCCCCTGCCCTTCGGTCGACCGAGAACTTCAAGCACGTCCCCGACATCGATCTCGCGGACGCCGCCGGCCTTCTCGTCCCAGAGGGTCAGCCTGGCCCTGCCGGTCTCGTCGCCCACCATCACGCTCGCCACGATGCCGGTCGTGCCGTCAGGCCGCTCGAACTCCCGAGGTTCTTCGATGGAGAGCACCTTTGCAAAGAAGCAGGCGAGGCTCGGTGCCCCGGCGAGGTCGCGTATCCGGATGTGTGCCCGGTCGAGGTCTTTGACGACCAGCATCGCCGCTGTCCGCGCATCAAGCAGGTCGCCGGACTCAGCCACCTTCTCCTCCACCCGGCGCTCGAACTCCTCCTTCGCCAGTAAATCGTCGACCAGGAGGTAGTGAAACTTCACGCTGCCTCTCTCGCTCCTACGCCTGCCAGGGCGGCGTCGCCATGAGGGCGGTCATGTCCTCGATCGTCTCGGCCCGGCGCATCGGGGCCGCCTTCTCGCCCGAGAGGATCACTTCGGGGCACCGGGGGCGGCTGTTGTACTGGGACGACATAGCAAATCCATAGGCCCCGGCATCCAGCAGCGCGAGGAAGTCGCCGGCGCGAAGATCGGGGAGCATCCGGTCCTTCGCAAGGACATCGCCCGTCTCGCAGATCGGCCCGGCGATGGAGTACTCCCGCGCAGCGGGTGCGTCCGCCTTGTTTGCCGCCACGACCTCGTGGTAGGAGTCGTACATCGTCGGGCGGACCAGCAGGTTGAACCCGGCGTCGACGTTGGCGAACGTCTTATGGGCGGTCTTGACCGAGTTGACCCGGGTGAGGAGGACCGTCGAGTCGGCGACAAGCCACCTGCCCGGCTCGACCCAGAGTTCGGGCTCGATCCCGAGGTCCTGGATGCCCCGGAGAAAGACCGGCATGACCGCTCCGGCATACTCTTCCGGTGTCGGGGCCCGGTCGGTCTCCCGCCGGTAGGGGATCCCGAGGCCTCCACCGATATCGATGAACGCGAGCTCGACGCCGATCTTGATGAGGTCGCGTGCGACCCCGATCAGCACCTCGACCTCGCGGGCGAACGGCTCCACGGCAAGGATCTGCGAGCCTATGTGGCAGTGGATGCCGACCGGGTTGATATGCTCGGCGACGAGCGCGTGGCGGTAGGCATCCAGGATCTCCCCTGCAGGGATGCCGAACTTGCTTGTGGCTAGGCCAGTCGCGATCTTCGGGTGGGTGGGGACTTCTATAGCCGGGTTGACCCGGAAGGCGATATCGACGGTTTTTCCTGCCGCTCCGGCCGCCGCGTCGAGTTGCCGGAGTTCGTCGAGCGAGTCCACCGAGACCCGGACGCCCTTCTCGACCGCGAGGGCGAGGTCGGCAGGGCTCTTTGAGCTCCCGTTGAAGAGGAGTGAATCCGGGCGCATCCCCGCCGCAAGGGCGAGCGTGAGTTCCCCGGCGGAGAAGACATCGGCCCCGGCACCCATCGCCGCGAGCGTCTTAAATATTGCCAGGTTGCCGTTCGCCTTTGCGGCGTAGAGCACCCGGACTTTCGGGTAGTGGGCGGCCAGAGCGCCTGAAAGGCGCCGGAAGTTCTTGCGGACCCTCTCTTCGTCGGTGACGTAGAGGGGAGTGCCGAACCGTTCAGCAAGGTCCACCGTGTCGTGCTCGCCAATGTAAAGGTGGCCCCCCTTGACCGAGAGGTGGGAGGGGAGGATCACAGGTCGAGCCCCCGCATCCTGTCCACCGCCTCGCTGATCCGCTCGATAGACCGGGTGATGGCGAACCGGACGAACCCCTCGCCGTTTCTGCCGAACCCTACTCCCGGAGTCGCGACGATCCCGGCCTGGTCGAGGAGCTGTGCGGAAAACGCCATGCAGTCATCGACCGGCACCCAGACGTAGAAGGTGGCCTTCGGCGCCCGGACATCGAAGCCGATCTCGGAGAGCCCTGCGACAAGCACGTCCCGGCGCTCCTGGTAGACCGAGCAGGCCTTCTCGACGCAGTCCTGGGGTCCGGTGAGCGCGGTTATGGCGGCGTGCTGGACGGCGTTGAACGCGCCCGAGTCGACGTTGGTCTTGACCCGGCCGAGCCCGGCGATGATATCAGGGTTCCCGCAGGCCATGCCGATGCGCCATCCGGTCATGTTGTAGGTCTTCGAGAGCGAGTGCATCTCGACGCCGACCTCCATGGCACCGTCCGCCTCGAGGAACGAGGGCGCCCGGTAGCCGTCGAAGGTGATCTCGGAGTAGGCGTTGTCATGGACGACGACGATGTTGTGCTCCCGGGCGAACTCGACGACCTCCTCGAAGAACGAGAGCGGGGCTATGGCTGCGGTGGGGTTGTTCGGGTAGTTGATGAACATCAGTTTTGTCTGTTTCACCACATCGGCGGGGATGTCCTCGAGCACCGGGAGGAAGTCGTTCTCAGCCCGGATGGGCATCTCGTAGACCTTTCCTTCGGCAAAGAGCGTGGAGGTCTTGTAGACCGGGTATCCGGGGTCGGCAGCGAGGACGACCTCTCCCGGGTTGACAAAGGCCTCGGCGATGTGCGCAATACCTTCCTTTGACCCGATGAGCGCGAGCACCTCCTTCTTCGGGTCCAGGTCGACCCCGAACCGATCCTGATACCAGTCGGCCACCGCCTCGCGGTAGGCGAGCATGCCGGTGTAAGAGGGATAATGGTGGTTCTTCGGGTCGCGGGCTGCGGTGCAGAGCGCCTCCACGATATGCGGCGGGGTAGGGAGGTCGGGGTCACCGACCCCGAGGTCGATGACGTCGACACCCTGGCGCAGTTTCTCCTCTTTCATATCGTCAATGCGTGCGAAAAGGTAGGGAGGAAGGTTATCCATGCGTCTCGAGTACATTA
>JALNXI010000126.1 GCA_023230425.1 Methanoculleus sp.
ATGCCGTACCGATGCCGACCTCCCGCAGGCCGGGGTTGTCTATCATGAGCGCCCCGCCGGCGAGGATGAAGAGCTGGCGGACGGTCGTGGTGTGCCGCCCTTTATCGTCATAGTCGCGGGTATGCGAGGTGTCCTGCACCGGACGGCCCATGAGCCGGTTGATCAGGGTAGACTTGCCGACACCTGATGAACCAATGAGGGCGATCGTCGTTCCCGGCGACAGGTAGGGGCCGAGCCGGTCAACTCCCTCCCCGCTCACGGCACTGATCGGGATGACCGGTATGCCGGGGGAGACGGAGGCGAGTTCGTCGGCGAGCGCTGCGGGGTCGTCTGCGAGGTCGGATTTGTTGATGACGACGACCGGCCGGGCGCCGGATGCGTGGGCGATCGCCAGGTAACGTTCGATCCGGCGGGCGTTGAGGTCGTGACCGGCGGCCGTGACGATAAAGACCGTGTCGATATTCGCCGCAATGACCTGGTCGGCGCCTTCGCGTCCCGGCGTTCCCCGCGCAAAGCGGGTCTTCTGCGGGAGGATATCAACGATTGTCGAGGCTCCGGCCTCCGGCTGGTCGAGTAATACGACGAAATCTCCCACCGCGGGAAAACGGGCGAGCTTTCGCAGTGCTCCGGAGATCCCGGCCGTGACGGATCCGCCGTCGATAAGCACCTCCCATACGGTCTTCTGCCGGCAGGCCACGCGGCCCGGCAGATACCGGCCGGTGTATTTTGAGAATGCTCTCTCGTGCTCTTCCGTCCAGCCGAGGTCTTCAAGTGTATAGGGCGGGCCTTCTCCGCACCGGGGGGTGGATTGGTTCATAGAATGACCTGAACTCCGTAAAAGGGGTAGCGTGCGAAGCCCCAAGTGCTTTGTGGTCGCGATTGCCGGCCGCCGTCACATTTATGCGGCGATTACCCCATACTCACAGGGAGAACGACGATGAAGCAGACCGGACAGGTCGTCTCCTCTATCCGGGGCGGCGGAAGGGTCGCCTTTCCAAACGGCATATACCCGGAACCGGCGCCCCGGCCGGATGTCAGGATAGACGGGTATAATGGAGAGCCCGAGCCGGAGATCATACGGAGACTCGGCTCTTTTGTCGAGTCCGGTGGCGTAAAGCCTCATATTGACCGAATATTTCCCCTGGAGCGTGCGGCCGATGCTCACCGGTATATCGAAGGGCATCATTCCGGGAAGGTCGCGCTCCGGGTGATTTAACGGAGATATAAATCCGTTCATCCCTTGATAGTCCGGCAGAGCCCCGCTGTGCGCTCGAACGCCTCTATCCCCAACTCCGGGAAGGCGACACGATCACCGGATAGGGGGATTACGGCGCCTCAGCATCTCCTGTTGCGGCTGCTCTCCGGCAGCGATCATCTGCCGGGACCTGATCGGGCCTCCCTCCCTCGACCGGCCTCCAGGCCCGGGGAGGGACCAGGATCTCAAACCGGGCTCCCCGGCCCGCCGTCCCGGCTTCAAGGATCCCGATATCGGTCACGGAGAGGATGTCCCGCGAGAAGGCCAGCCCGAAACCGGTGTTTGTGCCATACCCGTAGCGGAAGATCTTCTCCTTCTTGTTGTCCGGGATTCCCGCGCCGTCGTCCTCGAAGACAACCATGAGCGTTCCATCGGCCTGCTCGTCGGTTGTGATACGGATCCGGGTGATCTCTCCCCCGTGCCTGAGAGCGTTCTCGAGCAGGTTGTAGACGACTTTGGGCGAGAGCGGGTCGGCATAAACCTCCACCGGGGCGACCCGGGCGGCGATCTCGACCGCCGGATGGGGGATGCCACCGGCGGCCCGGACGATCATCGGTTCGAGCGGCTGCCAGACCGGCTGATACACGCCGATCATCTGATATTCGCGGGAGAACTCGAGGTGCTTCTTGATATTCCCTGCAAGTTTGACTGACCGCTCGAGATACATGTCACCGTCGGGGTGCATCCGGTCCTCTGAAAGGAGGCTCAGGTACCAGGCGAGGCCCGTGACGTCGTTGCCGATGTCGTGGCAGGTCACCTGCGATAAGAGGGATAACTTCTGGTTCGCCGTCCGGAGGGCCGTCTCCGCCGCTTTCCGGTCGGTGACGTCTCTCACGATCAGGACGAATCCCGCGGGCTCCCCGTCCGGGTTCCGGACAGATGCTCCGGCGATACTGACGACGCTGCCCTGCCTGCCGCCGGGTGCTGCCTCGAGGTCCGATACCCTTCCCTGTTCCAGGATGGCGGTCCGGATCGAGGCATACACTGTCTCCGGGATGAATCTCACGGCCGGTTGTCCGGGAAGATCCTGTTCGACCACACCGAAGATCTCCGCGGCCGATGCGTTTGCCGTAACGATCTTCCCGGTCATGTCGATAAGGAGCAGGCCGTCGGGCATCGTGCGGATGATATCCGGAACCGCGGTCTGGGGACTCAGGGTGAACAGCCCGTACCGGTGAATGGCGTAGGCGATGAGCAGCGAGAAGATGACGATCCCGACGAAGACGAGATTGACGGTGTAGATGTCCAGGGCAGGAAGGACCAGCCCGGAGAGGGTGCCGAATCCGACAACGGTCGCGATGCCGATGCAGAAAAGGCGGTTCTGGCTCCGGATCCTTCCCGGGGGTGCTCTCCACCAGGATGAGATGCCGACGTAGATCCCCCAGGCCATCGCCAGGATGACATACATTCTCGTGGCCAGGTAGACGGGACTTCCCGGTGTCGGCAGATAGACACTCCCTGTTCCGGGCTGGAGTGCTACGATATAAATAAGGTCGGTGAAGAGGCCGATGAGGGCAATCAAAATGGCTGGCAGGTACAGGAGAACCATGGGAGCACTGCGCGCCTTCTCCTGCACGAGGGGGTGATCGGTGAAGACAAGCGTGAAATGGACGGAGAACGCGACGACAAGGGGCCAGAACGAGCTGGCCTTCAGCCAGAAGAGGCAACCGTTATAGCCGGCGGAGTGCCAGATCAATAACTCACCCAGGGCCCAGTAGGTTGCGGAGAGCGCTATCGCGAGGAAGAGGCGGTTGACGGTCGACGAGGGGTTCTGTGCAAGAACATAGATCCCGAGGCCGTAGGTGATGAACGCCGAGACGGCGCAGAAGCCGACCAGGACTGGAAAGAGAACTGTGATGATATCTGACATGGCCGCTACGCCCCCGGCACCATCCGCCTTTTCATCGGGCCATCCCACCATGCTCCCGGTCAATCGTGAGAGTGCACTGGAGGTCCGTAGTGGATGTATTTGATAGGTCCATATTTAAAGCGCTTTGTTTCTGTTGCGCGCTGCATAAACCCGCTAACTTAAAAAGGGGGGATAATGCCCTATTTTTTGGAATAAGTGAGTTAATGGGTCAAATCAGGAGCGAAACCACCCTCCGGCCTACCGCAGACACTTAATAGCGGACTCACGTTATAACTTCAGCAAGGAAGCAGAATGAGCGGCAGAAACTATGTCCACGGGTATACAGAGCGTGAGTCGGACCGGTTGAGCGACCAGGCAGAGACCCTGACCGGGCTTCTTCACGACGACACCCGGTATCCGGCGGAATCAAGGGTGCTCGAGGCCGGCTGCGGCACCGGTGCCCAGACGGTAATCCTCGCGCACAACAGCCCGGAAGCGCGGATCACGTCGGTCGATGTATCCGAAACCTCACTGGCCCAGGCAAAACAGCGCTTGCGGGATGAAGGCATCACGAACGTCACGTTCGAGGCCGGGGATATCTTCGACCTCCGCTACGAGCCGGGGAGCTTTGATCACATCTTTCTCTGCTTCGTCCTCGAGCACCTCTCAGAGCCCCGCCGTGCGCTCGAATGCCTCCGCCCGCTGCTCAGAGAAGGCGGCACGATCACGGTGATCGAGGGGGACCACGGCTCGGCGTACTTCCATCCGGATAGCCGCCATGCCCGCCGGGCCATCGGGTGCCTCGTCGACCTCCAGCGGGAGATGGGCGGCAACGCCCTGATCGGGAGAGAACTCTATCCGCTTCTCACCGGCGCCGGATACCGCGACGTCCGCGTCTCTCCGCGGATGGTCTACGTGGATGCGTCCCGGCCGGACCTCGCCCGCGGGTTCACGAAATTGACCTTCACCGCCATGGTCGAGGGCGTCGGGGACGATGCGGTGAGCCGGGGCATGATGAGCCGGGAGGACTGGGAGCAGGGGATACGCGACCTCTACCGCACCTCCCGGCCGGACGGGGTCTTCTGCTACACGTTCTTTAAGGCCGTGGGAAGGAAGTGACCGGGCAAAAAGATCCCGCTCACCGCTCCTCCACGAACGGCGCCATGAGGTATCCTCCGAATGCCGCGAGCCAGAGCAATGCCGGGTACACAATCATTCTCTCCGACCCGCCATGGCCGATGGGGCCGTAGAGGCTCATGATGCCGAAATCGCTTGCGGCATGCGTCACCAGGAAGACGAGCCCGATGACGCCGGCAACGATCGAGATCGCCTTCAGCGGCCCCCGGACCAGGGAGGAGCCTGCGATGGCCTGGATGTTGAAGAAGATAAAGGCAAGGAGCGCAAAGAGGCCGTGAATCCCGGGGATATCCAGCGTAAAGACTGCGGCGCCGATCGCCCCCACACCCGCGAGGACGAAGATAGGGAGGATCCAGCCTTTGTTGGAGGAACGGTAGAGGAAGTAGCCGCCGACGATATTCAGGAGGCCTGCCATGAAGAGGGAGGCGTTGAAGAGCCATGCCGTCGTGTCGATCACGCCGAGGTCGCTGATCGCATTCAGGTTAATGCTATAGCCGGGCGCGATGGCCGCGCCGGCCAGAAGAGCGATTATGAACTGGACCGGGAGCAGAAAGAGCAGTATCCCTGCAGTCGTCCGGCTGCTGTCCGTGAGATCGGTTCCACGCATGGTAAGGGGATAACGTCTCCTCCCTGATAGTTCATGCACAGGTCCGGTCGTGCCGGGGTTCGTACAGTGTCCGGAGCCGCTGTTAACGGCGTTAACGCGCCACGGGGCTGATCCGGACAAAAGAAAGAGTGGTCCGGGAGCTCATTTTGTCGCCATCGCCTGCAAGATCGACATAATCCCCGGTTTTGCCTTCCTCCGGGACCGCGAACCAAACCCGCCCATCCCCATATCCGGAGAACCGTACATCTCGTTATTCAACCGTTCGGTGATCTCGTCAAATATCCGCTTGTACGCAATACAGTGAGGATCAACGCCCCGGACCTCGCCGTCCGTGGGCGCTATCGCGTTGTAGGGGCACCCGCCCCGGCAGTACTTGATATGGGGGCATTCTCCGCACTCGCGGTCGACGTACTCCTTGAACGCGTGCATGAGTTTCCAGGCGTCTGACCGGGCGAGGTCTTCAGCTGTGGGACGGTCGTAGACGTTGCCCATAACGTACTCCGGCATCCCGATAAAGCGGTAGCAGGGGTATATGCTCCCGTCCGGCCCGACGGCGAGGGTGTTTCCCATGCAGTCCACAAACGTGCAGACGGTGCCGTGCCGGGTGAAGATGCACTTGCAGAGGTCATTGATGTTCATGATCTCGATCTTCCCCAGGTTCTCCAGGTACTTGTCGAGGAGATAGACCAGCAGTTCTCCGTACGCCTCCGGCTCCAGCGCCCACTCTTTCGGGTCCTCGCTCCGGAGAGACGGCAGCGCCGGGTGCAGTTTGAGGGGGAACCCGTTCTGCAGGAAGAAGTTGAAGATCTCTTCCTTATGTTCCACCGACCGGCAGGTGAACGTGCAGATGAACCTGACCTCAAGGCCGTTCTCCGTCGCGATCTCATACCCCCGCATGGTCTTTTCAAAGTAGCCCTTCCCTCTCTGCAGGTCGTTGATCTCCTCGGGGCCGTCGATGCTGGAGCCGATGGGAATATGGTATTCTGCAAATATCTGGGCCATCTCCGGGGTGAGTCTCCAGAGGTTGCTCTGCAGGGCGAACGTCGGTTTAAGATGGGCGAGGCCCTCGGAGAGGATGGGGAGCGCCTGCCGGTAAAAATCTGCGCCGGCAAGGAGCGGCTCTCCCCCGT
>JALNXI010000127.1 GCA_023230425.1 Methanoculleus sp.
GGCTTGGACTATGTGTATAGGGAAGAGGTCAAAGACCTCGTCATGATCGGTGCCCAGGAAGGTGTCGAGGTCCGGAAGAACGTTTACCTGTATCGTGAACCCACTTCCGGGAGGACGTTGCGCCTCATTATCGCGGACAACGGGTACCTCGTGACGGCGCATCCCGAGACACGTGGCATTCCAACGGGAATGCTGAAAGAAAACCTCACGGTTCCCGTCCGCATCGTGGGCGTGAGTCCGGATGCTGAATATCAGGATACAGTGTATACGCAGGTTGTGCGCGTCGAATTCGCAGACGGCACCCGGGCATCGGTCTTCGACGACGATCTGCTCTGCACTTCCGCGATGGTCGGAAGAGACGGAAAAGTCGTGTTGCGGATGTTGGTGGACATGCTGGAGAAGAGTAAGATCGCCGATCAACGGATCTACGCCGAGCCTTCGATGCCCTTGCTGGAAGTGAACGGGCGAATCGATGCGATCATCGTCCCGGACGATCCCGGCGACGCCGGGCGAGGATACGATGCCGTTGTAGATTTCGGGGTCGAAAGGGTTCTGATAGAGGTCGATAAGCGGTACTTCCGCCTCCAGCTGAAGGAGGGGGATTACGTCCGGGTCGATGGCCGCGTCGACCTGAAGGGTATCGAGTAAGCGTTTTACCCCAATCCCCTCTTCATTTCCGGGTCCCTGCCACAGGTCCCCGTCGGCGCGCACCGTCTCGACGTCCTGAAGGACGGCTACGCCTCGTTCACCGCGACGGCTCCGGCAGGGCGGTACCTCCCCGCCCCCTCACTCCTCCGCCGCCGTCCCGGGCACGGGCGCGCTCGCCCGAACCCCGGCCGGCGGCCGCATCAGGAGCCAGGCGGCGGCAAATCCCACGACGGCGAGCGCCGCGACCCACGGAAAGACCCCGAGGTAGGTCCCGGTCGCTGTCCTGATAAACCCCGCAACCTGCGGCCCGGCGATGGCTCCCGCGCCGTAGGCGAGGAAGACGACCCCGTAACACCGCGGGTAGTCGCATGTCCCGAAGTAGGACGCGGTCGCGGTCGGCGCGATGGCAAGCCAGCCCCCGAGGCACCCCCAGAGGACGGCGAACGCGACGATGTAGGCGGGCACCCCCGGCGCGAGCCACATCAGGATTGACGCGGCCGCGATCAGACCAAACGTCAGCATCGCCGTCTTTTGGGGAGGTATCCGGTCGGCGAGGCTGCCGAACACCGGCCGTCCTAGCCCGTTGAAGACGGCGAAGAACCCGACGAGGACCGTCGCAAGCCCCGCATCGATCCCGGCCACCTCGGTCCCGACCGGTTTTGCAATCGAGATCGCGGTAAGTCCCGCGAGGCAGCCGATGAAGTAGCAGATAGTGAGCCCGTAGAAGGTTCCCGTCCGGAGCATCGCCCTTCGGTCGCACTCGCAGAGCGGCACGGTGCCGACCCCGGGCGCAGGCGGAACCCATCCCGCCGGTCGCCAGCCTTCCGGCGGGAACCGAAGCGGCAGGGCCGCAAGCACCAGCACGACGATGAAGACGGCCCCGAATATCCCGAACGTCGCCATCACCCCGTATGCGGCGATCAGCGTCCCGGCGGCGTTTGCGGTGACAAACGCCGAAAACCCGAACCCGAGCAGGGTGAGCCCGACGCTGAGTCCGCGCCGGTCCGGGAACCACCGCGCCGCGACGGCGACCGGCGCCCCGTAGGCGATACCGACCCCGATCCCCCCGATTACACCGTAGACGACGTAAAGGGACTCGACCGACGTCGCCGTCGAGGCGAGGAGCCACCCGAAGCCGGTGAGGAGCCCGCCGACGACTGTTACTCTCCGGGGGCCGTAGCGTTCGATATACTTCCCGGTGAGCGGCATCGCTATGGCGAAGAAGGCGAGGAAGACCGAGAACGGGAGGAGCACCTCCCCCGCCGTCACCTCCCGGCCGAGCGTCGCGGTGAAATGTGCCGCAAGCGGCGCCACGAATACGCTCCAGGAGTAGATGCTCCCGAGGCAGAGGTTGATGAGGAGGCCGAGGGCCACGAGGCCCCACCGCCCCCTCTCCGCGGGCATGCCGAAGACCTTCAGTGTGTCAGGCATGGCTCTTCCTCACGGGAAATGGAGGAGGGTCACTCCTCCAGGGTGGAGATGTCCCCCGGGTCCATGCCGAGCTCCCGGGCCTTCAAGACCCGGCGCATGATCTTGCCGCTCCGGGTCTTGGGGAGCCGGTCCATGTACTCGATCTCGGCCGGCACCGCGACGGGCCCGAGACTTTTTCGGACATGACGTGCGAGTTCGGCGGAGAGGCCGCTGCTCGGGCTCGCGCCGACGCGGAGGGTGACGAAGGCCTTGATGGTGTTCCCCTTCAGGGGATCGGGCTTCCCGATGACGGCCGCCTCCGCCACCGCATCGTGGGAGACAAGTGCGCTCTCGACCTCCGCGGTGCCGATGTTGTGCCCGGCGACGACGATCAGGTCGTCGGCCCGCCCGAGGACCATGATGTAGCCGTCCTCGTCCTTCACCGCCAGGTCCCCGGCCGTGTAGCACCCCGGGATGGTCTCCCAGTAGGCACGGTAGCGTTCATCGTTCCGGTAGACCGTCCGGAGCATGGCGGGCCAGGGTTCCCGTATGACCAGGAACCCGCCGGTGCCGGGTGGGACAGGATTCCCTGCTCTGTCGACCACGTCCACGACGGCCCCCGGTATGGGTTTGCCGGCAAACCCCGGTTTCATCGCCTCGCCGATCATCGTGGTGATGAGGTGCATCCCGGTCTCGGTCTGCCACCAGGTGTCCACGATCGGGCAGTGCCCGCCGCCGATCTGGTGATAGTACCACTCGAACGCCTCGGGGTTGAGGGGTTCGCCGACGGAGCCGAGCACCCGCAGCGTTGAGAGGTTGTACTTTGCCGGCCACTCGTCGCCGTAGCGCATGAACATCCGGATCGCCGTCGGGGCGGTGTAGAAGATCGTCACCCCGAGGTCCTGGACCAGCCGCCAGTAGGCGCCCGGGTCCGGGTAGTCCGGCGTCCCTTCGACGATGACGACGGTCGTCCCGACCGCGAGCGGGCCGTAGACGATGTAACTGTGGCCGGTGATCCAGCCGGGATCGGCGGTGCACCAGAAGACGTCGGTCTCCTTGATGTCGAAGTCGTGGCGGGCGGTGTAGTAGGTTCCGACCATGTAGCCGCCGCAGGTATGCACGATGCCTTTCGGCGCGCCGGTCGAGCCGCTCGTGTAGAGGATGAAGAGCGGGTCTTCCGAGTCCATCGCCTCCGCCGGGCAGTTCGGCGCCGCTCCGGCCATGAGGTCGCCGTAGTCGACCTCCCGGGCGGGATCGAGGCCGGCCGCCGGGGTCTCGCGCCGGAGGACGACGACCTTCTCGACGCACGGCGTGCGGGTGAGCGCCTCCCTCGCGATCTCCCGGAGCGGGATGGCTTTCCCCCGCCGGTAACTGACATCTGCGGTGATGAGGACCTTTGCCTCCGCGTCGTTGATCCGCATCGCAAGCGCATCGGAGCCGAACCCCCCGAAGATTACCGAGTGGACGGCCCCGATACGGGCGCAGGCGAGCATCGCGACGATCTGCTCGGGGACGAGCGGCATGTAGATGCAGACCCGGTCGCCCTTCCCGACGCCGAGGTTCCGGAGGCCGTTTGCAAACCGCATCACCTCGCGGTGGAGACCATCGTAGGTGAGCCTCCGCTCCTCTCCCTGCTCGCCGCGCCAGACGATCGCCGGTTTATTCTTCCGGTCGCTGGTGACGTGACGGTCCAGGCAGTTGTAGGTGATGTTCAGTTTCCCGTTGACAAACCACCTGGCGTAGGGGTAGTTCCACTCCCTGACCCGGTCCCACGGCTCAAACCAGGAGAGTTCACGGGCGACCCGGTCCCAGAAGGCCTCCGGGTCGCGCATGAACTCCTGATACGCCAGAGTGTAGTCCGGTGTCCAGGCGGTCGCCTTACACCGGGGATCGGGGAGGTAGCGTTTCTCTTCCAGTTTGACGGCAAACGTCCCTGTCATCTTCCCACTCTCTTCCATGATTCATCATGCCAAATTTGCCGGTCGATATCCATGCGGGTCCTGACACCGTGCAAAAGCGGCTAACTTTCCGGACTCATCGATCTCGCGACCGATGGGCCCGTGATCGTGCTCCCATACGGATTGGTAACCGGTACGCTCTCTGCCGGTTCCTACCAGGGGTGCAACCATTCCGGGGGCCCTCTCCCATGGCCACCCTCTCATTTGACATGATCTATCATGTATAATTTATCATGATCAATAATGTATAATCTGATAATAAATGTTGTGGTCGGCAGAAAGAACGGAGTCAGAAGTGTGTGACTGCCCCCCGCTGAAGTGGAGAGTCCCCTGCCGGTGCTATCCCTAAAACAGGGCATCGCAAAGGGGAGGCAGGCAATTTTAGGCGTCGCGATATGGCCCGGGCCGGCAGAACGCGGTAGGGTTTCTGGTTCCGCCCCGGCTACAGCCACCCTTTCCGGTTGATCGCCACCGCGAGGAGCGAGGAGACGATCAGGGAGAGGATGATGATGATAAGAAACCCGTAGGGCTCGTCCTGCAGGGGAACCGGGACGTTCATACCGAGGAAACTTGCGATCATTGTGGGGATGGCGAGGATGATGGTTATCGAGGTGAGGAGTTTTAAGACGTTGTTGAAGTTGTTCGATATGATCGAGGCGAAGGCGCCCATCGTCTCCGTGAGGATCGTCGAGTAGGTGTTCGCCATCTCGATCGCCTGCTTGTTCTCGATGATGACGTCTTCGAGGAGGTCGGTGTCGTCCGCATACATCCGGAGCGGCTGAAACGTCAGGGTCTTATCGAGGACAATCTGGTTGCTCCGGAGCGACGTCGAGAAGTAGACCAGGCTCTTTTTCAAGTTCATCAACTGGATCAGTTCCCGGTTCCGCATCGACTGGTTCAGTTCGGCCCCGATCCGGTCGGATATCCGCTCGATCTGGCGCAGGTACTGGAGGAAGTAGGATGCGTTCCGGAAGAGGATCTGCAGCACGAACCGGGTCTTCTTGAAGGTGTAGAACAACTTCACCCGTCCGTTCGCGAAGTCCTGGATGATCGCGTTCTCGCGGAGACAGACCGTGACGATGGTATCGGGGGTGACGATGATCCCGAGTGGCATCGTCGTGTAGAGGATCGTCTGCTCCGGGTAGGGCATCGGTATATCGATGACGATCAGGGTGACGCCGTCCTCGGTCTCGGTCCGCGGACGCTCCTCCTCGTCGAGCGCCGCCCGGAGGTAGTCCCCGGGAACGGAGAGCCGGTTCGAGACCTCCCTGATCTCGTCTGCAGTGGGGTTGACCATGCAGACCCACGAACCGGGCTCGAACGTCCCCGTCTCCTCTGTCCGTGGCGTTGGGGCCGTCTCGACTGTGTGGTAAATGCGGAACATCCTGGTCTCCCTCCTCACCTGCGGGGCGTAAAACCCGTAATAAGGATTTATCGGTTCAGCGAGATGAATCCTCTGATCAGGTTCGCTCACTTTCGTCCCGCTACGGCCGGCCGGGATGTTCTGAAAAGAGTGAGGGGTTCTTCACCGCCGCTTCAGCCAGAACCCGGCGCTTATTGCGCCGATAACAAGGAAGACCAGTATGATGGGGACGAGAGGCGTGCTGGAGGCCGGCCCGGCAACCGCGTCCTGCACCTCCCGCATCACGTGGCCGCTCACTTCCTGCGCGGTCTTTGCCACATCTCCGGCCACTGTGTCGATCGTCTTCCCGACCCCCGACGCATCCGTCGTGTTGGTGGCCTGGTCTCCCGTGCCGGAAGGAATCGGCGTGAATGTAGGGAGCGTCTTTGATGTGGCGGAATGGGAGGAGGAGCTCGTACCGCTGCTGCCGGAATCGGGCGCCTGGGCTGTGGCGATCTGGTCCTGGATGTAGGCGTCCAGCTGGAGGTTGCCGCAGGTGTGGTGGCAGCACGTCACGCCGTGGAGTTCCACCGACTGCTGGAACTCCT
>JALNXI010000128.1 GCA_023230425.1 Methanoculleus sp.
CCTTGTCGAGACCTCCAGGCTCGTCTCGCGCTACGCAGGAATGAGCATCCCTGCTACACAGCCGATCGTCGGCGAGAACGCCTTTGCCCATGAGAGCGGGATCCATTCCCACGGCGTGATCACCCGATCGGATACGTTCGAACCCGGGATCATGACACCGGAGATGGTCGGTCACCGGCGCAGGCTGAAACTCGGCAAACACGCCGGCAGGCATGCGGTCAGGCAGATGCTCGCCGAGGTGCACATGGAGCCCACCGATGCCCAGCTGGACGAGATTGTCCTGCGGGTGAAGGGGATTGCCGGCAAGGGCAAGCGGGTGACGGATGCGGACCTCTACGAGATCGCCGGAAGCGTCATGCAGCTTGCGCCCGACGAGAAGACCCTGGTACTCCAGGATGTCGCCATTATGACCGGCAACCACGTTATCCCGACAGCCAGTGTCAGGGCGACCGTCGAGGGAGTTGAGCATATCTTCTCGAGTGTCGGCAACGGGCCGGTGGATGCAGCCGTGCGAGCGATCCTCGGCATCATCCCGGCCCCGGTTCACCTCAAGGAGTTCAACATCGAGGCAATCTCCGGGGGCACCGATGCCCTGGGGCACGTCACCATCGCCGTCGAGGATGAGCGGGGCCGGGTCTTTGATGCCAGCGCCTCAAGCGACGATATCATCCTCGCATCGGTCGAGGCGGTGATCAACGCGATCAACCTCGTCTGCCGGACACGAAAGAATGACAGAAAGCGGGAGGAGTGAACACCTCACCCCCTTTTTCACTCAGCAAAAAGAAATTTTGGGTTCAGGTAGCGCCGGGAGGCTGCTGTTTTCCTTCCAGTGCTCCGCGGATCTGTGAGGACAACTGCTCAAACCTGCCCTGCAGGGCCTTCTCCTGCTTTTCGAGCGACTTAACCCGGAGTTCAAGCGTCTCGACGCGTTCGTTTAAGGAGGCGAGCACCTGCTCCCTGCTCTTCTGCATCATCACGCTGCCGACGTTCATGAAGACCGCTGCATCCTCAGGGACGTCAGCGAGCTCCTCGACCGCCCGCCTGGCCTCGCGGATCGTCAGTTCGTACTGTGCTTTCTGTGAGACCACAGTCTGCAGCTGCTGCTGCATCTGCTGGAGCATCGCCAGCTGGTTCTGGACTTTCGGTGGAATATTTTCCATATTCATCAATCCTCCTTGAATGGGACGGAGATAGGTAACAATATTTGGGGTGGCGGACAGTGGGTCTTCCCGACCCTCTGTCCATTCTCTACATGATAGGGGCGTAGAGCCCATAAAATGTGAGGGTTCGGGAAAGAGAACTTCGTCACGTCCATTCCCGGCCCATTATGTGCCCGAGGAAGGAGAACGATCCGCTTCCGGGGGGAAACCCGCGGTACCAGGAAAGGGACGGTTGCCATCGACTCGCCCCGGCACTATCCGGATGGGACGGCGATCTCCCGCACCTCGACCGCTATGTTGATCAGTCGCAGCCAGGTGTTGAGGGCCGCCCGGAGCGCCGGTATATCGGCGGCAGTCACCTCGAGGATGAGCGTATCGTCGCCCGCGAGCCTCACGCGGGCAGACGACCGGTCCCCTACATCACCCATCTCCTGACAGACAGAGAAGTAGAGGGCACGGGCATCATCTGCCGTGAACCGGAACACTGCCGTATGCATCATGGGACAACCTTCAGGGTGTAGCGTTTCCGCTGTGTCCCGTCAAAGACGATACGGTGCTCCGAGAGAGTTTCACCGGCAAAAGCGACGTTGAGCCGATCCTTAAGCGCCTCGTATACAGGGCGGTCCGAGACGAAAAGCCCCCGGGTAATCTCTCCGGCACGCTTCTCGACGGCAAACGACTTGACGGAGATCTCCGCCACGGGTTCTACGCCCGAGAAAGCCTGAATGAGAAAAAGAGGACCTGATTTGGAGACGATCACAATCGAATCATCAAGGGAGAAGAGATCACCCATGCCCGCCTTGCCACGGGTGATATACTCCCCGCCGATCGCGAACGCCAGATCCCGTGCCAGGGAGCGCACCTCAGGGAGCGGTTTGCGTGACGTCGTGACGACCGTCATCGAGCCTTCAGATCTTTTATTCCGGCTCCGCGTTCCTTAAAGAGGATGCGGTGTCCACAGTAGGGACAGCGTATATTAACATCGATCTCCACTTTCTGGTGACAACGAGCGCACTTATAGGCAGCCAAGACTGGTTAGCCCTCCCTCTGCAGCGAGCGCTCGATGCTCCGTGTAGCGACGCGCATTGCCGGAGTCTCCGGGACGTAGCTGCCACCTGCAAACTTAAACCCACACTTGCGGCACGTCCAGATACCTGTTCCCTCACGCCGAACCGATTCCTGGTCGCAGCGGGGGCAGGCGTGACGTGCGCGGGAGACCTGCTCGATCTGGTTTACTCTCTTCCGGATAAACCGGCCATATCTCGGGCCGAGACGCCCGGCACTTCCAACTACCCTGCCCTTTGCCCTCTGTTTGCGACTTGCCATTTCGCGTACCTCTTGTATGTCCTCTAATTTTTGTGCTGTCGATTAATATAGTTACTCACGACTTGCGTTCGACAATCCGGGTCTCTGCATTCCCCTTGGAGATTTTATTGATCAGGTCATAGAACTCTTCCTGGATACCCGCCGGAATTCTGACGACGGCAATCCAGGAACCGTCCTTCTGCCACTCGTTCTGCTCGAGCGTCACCGCCGTCTGGAGTTCCCCGTAGGCCTTCGCGGCATAATCCGCAGGGATCTTCACAGCGATGCGGATCTCTTCGAACCGTATGGGGAGAAGGGGGCGGAGTGCCTTGACTACCTCTTTGACCTGCTCCTCGACGGGCTTGAAGGGGTCGATGTTCACCCTCGCCTCTTCCATAGCAAGTTCGATACGCTGCGGCGGGTGAGGGAAACCGGTCTGCGGATTGATGGCGTTCCTTGATATGAACGTGACGACCCGGTTCCGTTTCTCGGCGATAAGGTGGCGGCGCTGTTCGGAGGTGAGATGGATCTCGCCCTTCTGGATGATCCTGAGTGCGGCCGGCTCGAACTCGGTCGTCTTGAAGACCTTCAGGAGGGCCTCGTCGGAGGCCCGCTCAGCATGAGCAGCGTTTGAGAAGACGTAGTCGGCTGCAACCGCCTCCTCCAGTTCGACGTCCTCCCCCTGCCGGATACGCATAGCCTGATCGGGGTCGACAAGCACCTCAAACCGTTCTCCGTAGCTCTCAAGCCGCGCTACAACAGCCTGGTCCAGGGGTATCATGGATGGTAACGCTCACTCTTCGAACTGATCAACGTAGGTCTTCACTTCGTCCTTCCCCAGCTTCCGGAACTCCCGGGTTGCGATGGAGACAACGCCGATCTCGATGGCGCTCACATCCAGCTTGCCTTCCGTGGCGGCATGCAGGGCCTTGATACCGAGTTTGATGGCGCCGGTGAAGTCCGCCTCCTCCTGGTACTCGTCCTCGAAGACCTTCATGACCGCAGGCCGGCCTGTCCCGATCCCGGTCGCCTTGTATTCGAGCAGCGTGCCGCTTGGATCGGTCTCAAACAGCCGGGCCTCTCCGTCGCTTACCCCTGCAATCAGGAGAGCAGTCCCGTAGGGGCGTGCACCGCCAAACTGGGTGTACGTCTGCATGTGGTCGCAGAGTTTCTTGGCCAGGGTCTCAACGTTGATGGGCTCGTTGTAGGAGACCCGGTTGATCTGGGACTCGACCCGTGCCCTGTCCACAAGGGACCGCGCATCGCCGACGAGGCCGGAGGACGCCACACCGATATGCGTGTCGATCTTGAAGATCTTCTCGATGGACACCGGCTCGAGGAGACGGGACGTCACCCTTTTGTCAACAATCAGCACGACGCCTTCGCTACACTTGATCCCGACGGCCGTTGTACCTCGTTTCACCGCTTCTCTGGCGTACTCAACCTGATAGAGCCTTCCGTCCGGGCTGAACACAGTGATCGCCCGGTCATATCCCATTTGATATTGTGGTTGCATTATCGTTCCTCCAAATCGGCTTCGGTGAAAAACAATGACTTCTGATGCTTAATACCTTTTTCAACCAAATCAACCTTTTGACGGGGATAGCGGTACACCGTAAAATAATTCTCCCCGAACTTCACATCCCCGGTCTCGGAGAGGAGCCGGATCGGCTTTATCCGGCGCCGCAGTGCATGGATGGTCCCGGAGGTGGCGACCGTCCGGAGTGCAGCCTGCTCGTCCCCGATCGCGGTGACCGTTGCAAGAGCGGTGGCGATGTCCTTCTCTGTTCCCCGCCGGCACCGGACCACCGCATACCCGCCGTCGCAGAAGACCACCGCCGGTTGCGCAAGACCGGTAGCCGCATCCCCCCAGAGGGAGGTCACGGCCTCGATGACCGAGAGATACACCTGTTTCTGGTCCGCCGTTATCCCGTAAGGGAGGATCCGCACCAGGATGTAACGCCGCTTTGTCCGCATCGCCGGGGGCCTTGGCTTCATCTGACCACCCTCACGGGCCGCTCGGGTTCGATAAGCCGGCCAATTGACCCGAGGGCCTCACTCACTTCCGCCCCGGTCATGCCGAAGAGCGCGCAGAGGCCCCGGACATCGCGGACGGACCGCTGCCCAAGTATCGAGCATGCACCCGACGATATCGTCAGCGGAAAGCCATAGCGCCGTTGGAGCGAAAGGACGTCCGCATACCGCTGGAGCACCCTCTGACGTCTAGTCCCCCGGTACTGGATGATGGGAACCATCGAGACGTCCACCGCCACACCATGTTCCGCCGCCGACCGTGCAGCGACATGGTCGAAGGCGTTCCTCCGGGTGGTATGGATGTTCCTGACGACGTGCACCTCTTTCACCGAGACGATAGCCCGGTTGAAGGAGGTGTCCCCTGCGTTGACAAAGACCACGTCGGCACGCCGGACAGCGGGCCCGCGCACCTGCCTGATGACGTCCTTCTGGGACGCGGCACTGATCACGACACCCCGGAGAACCTCCGGTCCGGAGGTCTGGCGCTCCCCCTCGCCGATGGCTACGATGCTATCGAACCCGAGTTCTGCTGCTTCGAGCGCCATCCGCGCAAGCGTCGAGTCACCGGCAGGATAGGGACATACGCTGGCATCTGTGATCTTCATCGTGGGCAGGCCGTATACAAAAAAGGGTATTTATTTGCCGCGGTTCGCATTGGAACGGATGCTCGGGCGGGTCTTCTCGGTTCCACGCCCACGCGTCCGCATGCCACGGCCCTTCATGCCGGCAGAGGTCTTGCCGCGCTCTGCCCGGCCCCGGTGAACGGGGTCAGCCAGCCATGCGAGGTTGCGGTCGCTCCGGATCGACGGGTGATGACCATCGACCATGATAACTTCAAACCACCTGGACCGTCCGTCCTCCCCGACCCAGTAGGAGTTTAAGGCCTCCATGTTCGGGAACTTGCGGGACGCACGCTCTTCGGCCATACGCTGCAGACTCTTTGCCGGGGTCATCCGGCGCATGCCCATGCGTGCCGTCCTGCGCCCGCGGATGTACCGGGGCTTCCTCCGGCCGCCGCGGCGGACCTTGACCCGCACAACGACGATCCCCTGTTTGGCCTTGTATCCAAGCGAGCGGGCCCGGTCGATCCGGGTCGGATGCTCCACACGCACGACACTCCCCTCGCGCCGCCACTTCTGGAGGCGCTCCCAGAGGAGACCTTTCACTTCCGACCTATCAGGCCGCTTCCATGCCTCCCGAACGTAGGCATACATTGATTTCGCCATTTTTCAGATCACCTCAGGTTCAGCGTTTCCGCCACATGCCTTTCCGGGACGTATCCCGTGGTTCCTAACAGGTTGACGAGAGCGTTAATAAAGAATTCCTTTTTCCCAGCGCCGTGCCCGCAGGAGAACCTAGTGCAACGATTCTCAATTACCGGCACTCTCAGCGGAGGAGAGTATCGATCTTTTTTCACACTATCCAGGGGTTTGCATCCCATGAGACGGCTTTTC
>JALNXI010000129.1 GCA_023230425.1 Methanoculleus sp.
GCGCCCCGCTGACCACCGTGACATTGGCGTCGTTCGTCCTGATGTTCTCCTGCAGAGCCTCCGTGAGGACGGGTTCGACCGCGAGGACCCGCCGTGACCGCCGGGCGGCACGGATGCAGAAAGCGCCGACGTTGGCCCCGATATCCAGAACGATATCTTCCGGCCGGATATCGTCGATGTGGTACTCGCCGACGACGTAGACGGCATCGGCCCCTTCAGGCATCCTCCTGAAGGCTACACCGTCGTAGGTGGTGACCAGGGGCGGGTATCCGGGACCGCTGCCTCTTCCCGGGGCGTGCTTTTGGTACATTGCGCTGGATAGCGTTAGGATCTGGGCCTATATGGGCGTTTCTCCCCCGGATACTGGTGGCGCTTCGTCCCATCGGAGGCCTTGCGCTCCCCTGTCCTGCAGCGTCCGGAGGCCCCGGATTGTGCCATTTTATTAATCTTTTTTTCTTCACTTATCCCGGAGATGCATTGCTCTAATCCGTTTTTATCCATCATAAATGGCTGTATCAATCTAAGTGATAGTCTAAAACGTTATTTTTATATAAATATATTTATAAATTTGGACGTACAGATGATCTACATAGTACGTCTCTACACAGTCTTTGAGGGGAGAACTGCGATGGCCTACATGGACGGAATTACCTGTATATGCGATAACGGCCGGACGCTTGAGGACCACCGGCCCATCGTCGGCGACGATGTCATCTCCGGGATCTACCGCAAGGCGGCGAGTCTCCAGGGGAAGCGGGTCCTCCACGTGAACTCGACCTACCAGAGCGGCGGTGTAGCGGAGATGATCCTCTCGCTGGTTCCGCTCATGAACGACGTCGGTATCGAGACGCAATGGAATATCTTAAACGGCGAAGGCGACTTCTTCGCCATCACCAAGAACTTCCATAACGCGCTCCAGGGGCAGGCGGTCGCGTTCTCGGATGACGAGAAGGACCTCTACCTCCGGACGAACAAGTCCTTCTCCGGGAAGATGACGATCGACCACGACCTGGTGGTCATCCACGACCCACAGCCCCTGCCCCTTATCCGGTTTTACCAGAAAACCCAGCCCTGGGTCTGGCGGTGCCATGTTGACCTCTCGAACCCGGACATGGACCTCTGGGAGTTCCTCAAGGGCTTCGTCCTCGACTACGACCGGATGGTGATATCGCACGAGCAGTACCGGCGCCGCGGGATGCCGATGGAGCAGTGGATCTGCCGGCCGGCGATCGACCCGCTCTCGGAGAAGAACCGTGACCTCTCCGACGCCGAGATCGCCGGTCTCCTTGCGAAGTACGGCGTGCCGACTGACAAGCCGCTGGTCACCCAGATCTCCCGGTTCGACAAGTGGAAGGACCCGGAAGGCGTCGTCGAGGTCTTCCGTGAGGTCAGGCGGCACGTCGACTGCAGGCTGGTGCTCTGCGGGAGCATGGCTCCCGACGACCCCGAAGGCTGGGCGATCTACCGCCGGGTCGAGGAGGCGGCGCGGACCTTCATCGATGCCGGTGATATCATCCTGATCACCGCCGAAGACCACCTGCTGGTCAACGCCCTGCAGCGGGCTTCAGCCGTCATCCTCCAGAAATCGCTCCGCGAGGGATTCGGCCTGACCGTCACCGAGGGGCTCTGGAAGGGGCGGCCGGTCATCGCGTCCCGTGTGGGCGGGATACCGCTCCAGATCGAGGATGGGGAGACCGGTTTCCTCCTCGACCCGACTGACACGGATGGGTTTGCCTGGCGGGTCCGGCAGGTCCTCGAGAACCCGGACCTTGGGGAGAGGCTCGGGCAGGCCGGCAGGGAGCATGTCCGGCAGCACTTCCTGATCACCCGCCTCCTCTCCGACTACCTGGACATGCTCGGCGCTGAGCTTGTGGGCCGGAATACCTGAGGGGCAGGCCCCCTGCCCGGGAAACGCACCAGAAGAATAGTTACTCTACGTCCGGGAGGGCGAGACCGTGTACGGGGACGTCACGACCACGCCCTTCCGGCAATTTACACATGGGTCCGGGCACCCGTTTATATCCCGGTTTCTCCGGAGGGGGCGCGCTTCGGGTCAGGTTGTCCCGTCTCGCGCCCCCCGATGCAGGGAAGGTGGCACAGATGGCTGGCTGAAATCCGGGCAGGGATGTTGCAGGGCCAGACACACCTTTGTATCAATATACTATTGTGAGTATGCAGGTCACAGAGCAGGTTTTCCTGTATGTCTTCGATGGCGATGAGACTCCGGAAAATTCAGAGACTTATCCATACCAGTTGACGCCACCACCCCCCTGACGATGACAAAATACACGCCGGGGTATATAGTTGTTTCTCCCGGCAGGGGCCGGTGCTGCCACCTGGAGAACCCCTACGCACTCCCGGGGTACTGTGAGGGAAGCCTCCCGGCCGGTAGCGGTGGAGGTTCCGACTCTCTGAAAACGTTCCGGATGAGTTGCGGGTATGGTTCTCCGGCTTCCCGGGCGCGGCTCAAACCTTCCGGCGGGTTGCACCGACCCAGTAAAAAGGATATCCCGGACCGGCTCCGCTCGAAGCCGGCCTATAGGCCTTACCGCCCGCCCGGCGTTCCGGTGATCTCGATCGGCTGGGTCAGCCTGACCCTGGCGATGGTCTTTCCTTTCATCCCCTCGATGACCTGCCCGGCGGCATCCTGGGGCACTTCGACGGTGGAGTACGTCCCGTAGATGTTGATCGCACCGATGACGTTGCCGGGAATCCCGGTCTCGCCTGCGAGTGCTCCGACGATATCCTTCGGCCTGATCTGGTGCTCGCTCCCGAGCGGGATCCTGAGGAGGGCCAACCCCTGGGTCGGCCTGATATCCTGCGACAGGCTCTGGCCCCTATCGGCCGGGCCGCCCGCGCCGAGTTCCAGTTTCAGGAGGGCAGCGGCAACCTCAAGCGACGTGTAGTCTTCCGATATTATCCGTTCGACGAGGTTCACATAGTGCTCGAGGCTGCCCTCGTCGATGACCTGCTGCACCCGGTCGATGAGTTTCCGCGTCCGGCTCTCCTCGACGTCTCCCTGGGTCGGGAGCGGGATGCGGGCTATCTTGATCCGGGTATAGTCCTGGATCGTCCGGAGCTTGAAGTACTCTTTCGGGCCCACGAACGTGACAGCCCGCCCGGCGCGTCCGGCACGTGCCGTCCGGCCGATGCGGTGGATGTAGTAGTCGATGTCCTGCGGGACGTCATAGTTGATGACCAGGTCGACGTCCTCGACGTCAATACCCCGTGCGGCGACATCGGTGGCGACGAGTATATCGATGTTTCCGGCGCGGAACTTTGCCATCACCCGGTCGCGCAGGGTCTGCTTCATGTCCCCATGGAGGCCTTCGGCGAAGTATCCCCGGGCCTGGAGGTGAGTGGTCAGGTCGTCGACGCCCCGTTTGGTGTTTGAGAAGATGAGTGTCAGTTCCGGGTCGTACATGTCGAGCAGCCGGGAGAGGATCTCGAGTTTGTCCCTGCTCCGCACCTCGAGGTAGAGTTGCTCGATCTGCGGGACGGTCACTTCCCGGCGTGCGACCGATATGAACTCGGGGTTCTTCTGGAACCGCTTTGAGATCTCGAGGATCGGTCTCGGGAGGGTGGCCGAGAAGAGGACTGTCTGGCGGTCCCGCGGGGTATCGTCGAGGATCTTCTCGATGTCTTCGCGAAAGCCCATGTCCAGCATCTGGTCCGCCTCATCGAGGACGACCAGTTTCACACCGGCAAACGAGAGGGTCCCGCGGTCGAGGTGGTCGAGTACCCGCCCGGGCGTCCCGACGACGATCTGGGCGCCGCGCTGCAGCCCCCGGAACTGCCGCTCGATCGGCTGGCCCCCGTAGATCGGGAGGATGTTGATGCCCCGCTGATATTTCGCCAGGCGGGCGAACTCCTCGGCGGTCTGGATGGCGAGTTCCCGGGTGGGGGAGAGGACAAGGACCTGGGTCTCCCGGCTCTCGGTGTCGACCCGCTCGATCGCCGGGACGCCGAACGCCGCCGTCTTTCCGGTCCCGGTCTGGGCCTGGCCGGTCACGTCGCGTCCTTCGAGTATCGCGGGTATTGTGCTTACTTGAATCGGCGTTGGCTCCTCAAAGCCCATATCTTCTATAGCCCGGAGCGTCTTCTGCGATATATTGAATTCCTTAAAGGTAATATTGTTCTCCATTCACTCACCTCTTTGTGCTGATACCTCTTTATATGTCGCATTATGGGGTCTTGTATATCCTCCGCCGGGACCGGGGGGACCCCTGAGTCCTCACCCGCCTGCCCTGTACCTGATATCCCCCGGCGGGTAACCACCTACAGCATGAATGTTCAGTCTTCTCCACCGGTGAGCGCCGCGAGAGTTGCGGAGGTCTACCTGCGGTATTCCGCCGGGCGGCCGGAGTACAGCGGGGTCGTCCTGCCCGAACTCCTGCCGCACGACGTCTGCGGCGTCTGCAGGCCCGGCCGCGTGAAGGTGCTCTTCATCGCTGAGTCCCCGCCCTGGACCGCCGGGCGGCGTGAGGTTGCTCGTCCCGGAGACTGCTTGAGCCCTGACTACCCCTACTTCTGGAA
This sequence comes from Methanoculleus sp., assembly GCA_023230425.1. GTDB lineage: Archaea > Halobacteriota > Methanomicrobia > Methanomicrobiales > Methanoculleaceae > Methanoculleus. Next base: position 4,537 of record JALNXI010000129.1, read on the forward strand.
TGATCGCTACGACGTGGGGCGCCGCCGGGCGAGAGCGCCGCTCTCCGGCGGGCTCGCGGAGAATATGTTTCTCATGCTGGGGCTCGACGGCGAGTCGCGCCGGGAGAACCTGGAACTCTTTGCCGGGAAGAACTTCTTCCTGGTCGACACGATCAAGTGCGTCTTCCGGAAGAACCGGAAGGCGGCGATCCCAAACGACCTCGTCAGGATGAGCGCCCGGGAGGTCCTTGCCCGGGAGATCGCCGGCCTCGCCCCGGAGTACGTCGTCGCCCTCGGGAAGACGGCGCTCACCGGGCTTCGCGAGATCGAGCCCTACGCGAGCGCTCTTGCGGGCGTCGGGAAGATTACAGAGATCCTCCCGGAAGACCTCTTCGAGGAGCACCACCTCCTCTGCATGCCGTATCCGGGCGGGCGCAACCGGCGCTACCTGGACCTGATCGAGTCCGGGTTTGCGGCCATCAGGGACCAGATCTAGACGGACGGCCGGGGGTGTCCTCCTACCCGGCGAGTTTCCTCTTTCCCTCCTCGTACAACTCCTCTTTGCGCCTGCGGAGCCTCGCGGCCGTCGCCTCCTCCTCGGGGCTCCCCCGGGCGGTCTGTTGAGGTCCTCCGCTCACCGGTATGGTCCTCCCGCCGGTCTCGACAATCTTCTTCAGCCGCACCTCGAGGACGCCGTTTCTGAAGGTGGCGTGTCCCCCCTCTTCCCTGACATCCACGGGCAGGGAGACCGTCCGGGAGATTGCACCGATCCTCCGCTCCCGCATATGGTATCCTGCCTCCTCGGCCTCTCGTGCCTCCTCACGCCGTGCGGAGATCCGAAGCGTCCTCGGGTCGAGAAGCCGGACCAATACCCCCTCTCTCTCCACGCCGGGGAGGTCGGCAACGACAATGACGTCCGTGTCGTCTTCCCGGACATCAACCGTTGTTCCGGCGCCGCCGAGCAGCGGTACCTGCTGTGCGGCCCCTGAGATGCGTTCCATCGTCTCGTTAAACTGCCTCTGCATATCCCCAAGCATCTCGTCGAATTCAGCCCGGAGCCCGCGTGGTGTTCCTCTCCATGCCATGGTTCCTCTCTCCTGCCTCACTCTTCTTGCAGTATCGGCAGGCTCACAGGGCGTGAACATGTTATATAGATTCCTGTGGGGAGGTATGCCGGCGGGTAGGTTTGTTTATGCCGGGGGCGGCGGCATACGGCCCGTCCGTGAACGTCACGGTGGCTTATGTCGGCGAGGGGTTCGGGATGCCGGAGCGTGCGGGTGCGCTCGCCGATGAACTCCGCAGCGAGGGTGTCGACGACTACACCACCAATCCTGGTGGTGCAAGTTCCGGTCAACGAAGCAAGAATCTCCCGGCTTTAGCCCCGGGAGAGTGTCAACGCTACGTAGATGGCTGAAGATCGCGAGCG
>JALNXI010000130.1 GCA_023230425.1 Methanoculleus sp.
GAGGCGGTCCATCGCCGGGTTGCCGTTTTTGACCAGGAAGACCCTTCTATCGTCGGCGACGACGTCGACGGCCCCGGTCATAGCCACGACGGTCCCGGTCGCCCGGGCACATTCCCGTGCCGTCTCGACCGGATCGCCTGCAACACCGCTAGAGTCCACCCCCCGGACGCTCCCGCCGGTGCCGGCGAGAACGCCGATCTCACCGGCGTTCCCCTTCAGGACGGCGACGTCCAGGGCGTCGAGGAGGCGCCAGGCGGTCTCGGTCCGGAAACGTGTCGCCCCCGCGCCGACCGGGTCGAGGACGACCGGGATACCGAGGTCGTTTGCCCGGCGGCCGGCGATGAGCATGGCATCGACCTGGGCCGCCGAGAGCGTCCCGATGTTGATGACAAGGGCACCGGCGGCGGCGACCATCTCGGCCACCTCTTCAGGAGCCTCGGCCATCACCGGGGCAGCCCCGGCGCAGATGGTTATGTTTGCACAGTCGTTGATCGTGACGCTGTTTGTAATGTGGTGTACCAGCGGCCGCCGTTCCCGCACGGAGGTGAGGAGGCCGGCAGGGATCGCGCCGTCCATGAATTTTGCCGGGAGGTTATCCGCCGTATTGGTCAGCATGTATGTACCTATTTTACCGGCAATTTCTTAAAGGCGGTCGTTGTCAGAGAAGGAGTCGCCAGCCCACGCGCCCCGAAGGGAACTGCTAAAGCGATCCGTATCCTACTCCCCTGAAGTGGTGAGGCCGATGTTCAGCATCAACGGCACGGCGATGCCCGCCGTGAGAGAGATGATCGACCACCGGGACGAACTCGGGATCGCGGTTGCGAAACAGGGGAACGGCGCAACGTGCATCGACTGCGGTGTGCGCGTGCCCGGGAGTTACCGGGCGGGCACCCTTTTTGTGGAGGCCTGCCTTGGGGGGCTTGCGACGACGGTGATAACCATGGACAGGGTGGGGGACGTCCCCGTCCCGTTCCTGCACCTCGTCATAGAGCACCCCGCCCTTGCGTGCCTCGGCTCGCAGAAGGCGGGATGGGTGCTCAAAGCCGGGAACTACTCCGCCATGGCTTCGGGCCCGGCGCGTGCGCTGGCCTCAAAGCCCAAAGAGACCTATCGAAAGATCGGCTACCAGGATACCTCCGGGACCGGTATTCTGGCGCTGGAAGCGGACACCCTGCCCGGCGAGGAGGTTACCGGTTTCATCGCGGGAAAGTGCGGCATCGAGCGCGAAAATCTGTATGTTCTGGTCGCTCCGACGCGCAGCCTCGTCGGTTCGGTGCAGATCTCCGGGCGGGTCGTCACGGCGACTCTCCACAAACTCGAGGAGAGGGGATACGACACCCGCCGCATCAGCCAGGCAACAGCGCGGTCGCCCATCGCACCCGTCAAAAAGACCGGTATTGAGGCTATGGGAACGACCAATGACTGCAACATCTACTACGGGTCGGTCTGCCTTGTTGTGGAGGGATACGATCCGGTCTTTGAAACTCTCCCCTCCCGGACCTCTCCCGACTACGGGAGACCGTTCTCCCGGGTGCTCGGGGATGCCGGCTACGATTTTCTGAAAGTCGATTCAATGCTTGCGTTCTCACCGGCGGAGGTCACGATCAACGATTCAGAGTCCGGTGAGGTCTATCATTTCGGCAGTCCGAACGCCGATGTGCTGCTCGAATCGTTCGGGGTACGGTAGAGCGAGAATCGGAGGGCCAGGGCAGGCTACCGGGGTTTTGGTTCCCTTGCCCCTTTCTGCCTCCCTCACCCCAGCCTTGTCTTTTCTTTGTACAACTGCAACGCCTTTTCCACGCACGACGTCATCTGCACCGCGCCTACGACGCAGGCCTGTGCGCATTTCCCGCACCCGATGCAGGTATCCGGGTTGGTGACCCGGGCCTTGTCCACCTTTCTCCCGAGATCCACGAGTTCGATCGAGCCGGTCGGGCACGCCTCGATGCAATCACCACAGCCCTCGCACGAGAAGGGAATGATCCAGGGGAACCGGTCCAGCATCTTCTTCCCGTCCGTCCCCGTCCGGTTGCTGCTCATTTCTCGTCCCCGGGCATCAGGCTCTCTTCCCCGGTACGTCCTTCCAGCGTTGCCGCTCCCATGCATCGAGTTCATCCGGCGACATGCCGTCCAGCCTCTGTCCGGCTTCATACCCGGGTTTCGTGCAGTAGAGTTCCGTGAGGTGCACGGAGAGGATAGCGGCGGTGTCTATTCCTTTCTCTTCTTTTGCCCACGCTACAACCCTGTCGACGACCTCTCCTTCGTGGAGAAATCGTCCGGTCCCCTTGAACTGGTACGCCGCACGGATGCCGCCCTGTCGTGAGACACCGAACGCCACCCGGGGATTCTCCGACAACGCGGGGGCGATGACCTTCGCTTCGTCCTTTGCGAGTGCGAACGCCACCTCATCATCGGCCGTTACCTGCGCGTAGCGCCCCAACACCACGAATGGCTCTCCTCTCGGTGTGGCGACGCAGAGGTGGCACCCCATCGCTTCAATCCATGCCTTCATCCTGCCTGTAAGGTTCACCGTCATCTCCATCACCCCAAAAGAACCTTCTCTCCCACGTGCCCCGGCTCGATGGAGTAGGCCTCCTCGACGTGCACAACCACAACTCCGCGCTGGACAGCTTTCGGGAAGACGATGTCCGGCGGCACCTCGTCCGGGGGTTCGGACCTGTTCCAGTTGCCCCATTCGTTCAGGATATCCGTCGCGTTTGCGCCGTACCAGTCGAAATCTCGGGGGAACCCATACTCGATGTCCACGGCTTTCCCCTTGAAGACCCACCACCGCCCCTCTTCGAGCGGGTGGCAGATGGTGACCGCGACCTCGGGGTTCTCCTTGATGTTCGCCTTCGTCTTGAGCAGGAACATATCGGCAATCAGGATCTTGTCGTCCATGTGCGTGGCAACGAACCGCATCGCGGCGATGTTGGGGTTGCCGTCCCTGCTCGACGTGCAGAGGTAGATCAGACTTCCTCCTTTGCCGGGGACACGCAGCGCTTCTTTCATTTCCTTGGTAAACTTCACCATGCTTCTCACCTCATACGGACTTACTTCACCGGATACCCGAACGCGGCGGTTCCGGCAGGCCCGAGTCCCTCACCCAGCGCAAGTTTCACCAGCTGGGTGATGTAGATCGGTTCAAGTTCCATCTTCCGGCAGGTCGCGCGCATCACGGTGATGCAGGCCGGGCAGATGAAGACGAACTTTTCGGCGCCGGCGTCGACGGCGTCCTGGACATTTCTTTGCTGGATCTCAACCGCCCGCTCATGCTGGGTGTGGAAGATCCCGCATCCGCAACAAAGCCGGCCTTCTCCTGTGTACACCCGCTTCTCCTCGACGGACGTGACACCGATGAGCTCGAAGATCTCGGCGAGCCAGTCGGACCAGATCTCGCGGTCCCCGCCTCTCGGGGCGTAGCGTGTCGTGCAACCGCCCTGCACCGCGATGCTGATGCTGAGCGGACGGACGACCCGGTCGCGGTGGTCCCGAAGCCAGTTCCGGATGTACTCGAGGATATGGATCGGCCGGAACGGCACTTCTATACCCTGTTGCATCGCGAGCGTTGTCGCTACGTTGTAGCAGGCATCATGGGTGAAGATGATCTCGTCGACACCGAACTCTTTGGCGGCTTTCGCGAGGTTGGCGATGAACTGCGGGAGGAACGTTACCGGTCTGGACGCCCGGCCGAGGTGGGTCTCGGTGAACCCGCACGCATACGGCCCTCCCCCGATGATGGTTGCGTCCTCGAACACCTGCCCCGTGAGGAACTCTACCTGCGGCACCACTTCGTAGATGCCTCCCGCGGAGATCAGCGGCCCGCCCGTCCTCCCTCTCCTGAGGACTCTTGCCTGCTTCGTCAGCCAGTCGCTCGATGGCTTTGCATCCGGGGGGATGCCGAGAACCCCTGTCTCTTCCTGCCGCTGCGCGATGAGGTCCCAGGGATTGGCGCCCCGCGGGCAGAAATCGTTGCATGCTGCGCAGGTGATGCATTCTTTCTGGATTGGGTGGCGCGTCCCCTGAATCAGGGAGCGTATGGCGCTCTTTGCGTCATCCTCACCATATGATACATATGAACAGCGGACAAGGCATTCCCCCTTACAACGCGAGAAGTCGCATTTCGATAGATCAAATGCCATCACAAGTTCCTCTCTACCTACCTGTGCAGATACGCTTCTTGAATATAGGGTTACCTGCAAGGTGGTGTTCCGCGCCGGCCCCCGGTGTCACTCCCCCTCATGCCGCCGGAGGAACTCGCGGACCTTCCGGGACTCCACCCATCCCCGGTCCAGCTGCCTGATGTAGTCGTTGATCCGCTCAACCTGATCGCGCATGATCTCTGTTGCCCCCCCGTCGTCCAGTAACTCAGCTCTACCGAGGATCACCTGCAGGGGCTGGCGGATGTGGTCGCCAAGGACGGCAAACTGCTCGATGTTCCGCTCGATCTGCCTATAGGCCTGGCTTTTGATCTCCTCATCGCACTTTCGCCCGGTGATATCCCTGCCGACCACCTGGGCCCCGGCCACCCTTCCGTGCTCGATGATCGGGGATTCATTCAGTTCGACGAAGACCGCCGTCCCGTCCTTGCGGCGGAACTCAACCTCGAGCCCCTCGATCGGCTCGCCCCGGGCTACCTTCTTCAGCCCCTCCTCCCACGCGGCAAGCGATGGGGGGCTGATGTAGTCGCGGGACCTCTTGCCGATGAGTTCAGCGGGGGTATAGCCGAGGATGCGGGTCACGGCCGGAGATATGTAGGTGATCCCGCCGTCGCGGTAGCAAGTATAGATCATATCGAAGCTCCGCTGTGCGATCTCGCGGAACTTCTCCTCGCTCCTCACGAGCGCCTCTTCGGTCAGTTTTCGCTCGATTCCCTGTGCCAGAACGTTTGCGGCCGCCTGGATGAAGTTGATGTCGTCCCGGGTGAACGTCCGACGCACCCGTGTGTGGGCTCCGAGCACCCCGTAAGGCCCCTCAGACCCCTGTATGATCACACTGATGCCGCTCCTGATGCCCTCGTCCCGGAGGAGGGCCGGGCCGTGAAATCGTGTCTCGGTCATGAGGTCTTTGACGATCACCGGTCCGCAGGAGAGGAGCGTGTACCCCGCCTGGGAATCGGTCCCCCCCTCTACCCTTCTCGTGCCGACCTGGGCTCTGTCGAACCCTACCGCCGCCTTGAGCAGGAATTCGCCCTCGTCGGGGAGGTATCGCAACACTTTGGAGTATTCAACCCCCAGGTGCTCTGCCACAGCCCGGACCGCGGCATCCATCAGTTCGGGAAGATCTGCCCCCGCAAGAGCCGAGAGGCCGAGCGCCGCGATGGCTGCCTGTTGCGCCGTTCTGACGGCGCTGAGGTTTTCGGCGCATCTTCTCGCTGTAATGTCGAGGTTGATCCCGGCCCAGAGGGTGATACTGCCGGCTTCGTCCCGGACGGGGGCGCCCCGGGAGAGGATGGTGTGGTATCCCCCGTCGGTTCCGAGGATCCTGAGTTCGCGGTCCCACCGGCATCCGGTCTCGATACACCGGTGCCAGTCGGCAAGCACCTCCTCCGCATCCTCGATCCGGGCGCGGTCCATCCACCCTGACTTCAGGGAATCCTCTGTCGTTATACCTGTAAGGTCCAGGAACGAGGGCGAAAGATAGATAACAGTGCCATCCGGCTCGCAGATCCAGATGCCGTAGGGAATCAGTTCTCCTATCCCGGCATGGACCGATTCGGCCCTGACCGATGCCTGCACGTCTGACGCGATCCGCATCGGCTCGTCACGTTCGGAAGCAATGTTCCGGAACCGGGCAAGCAACATCCCGGTGTACGGCTCGCCGGTCATCATTCGGCACGAGAAGGAGAATCGGCGCATCTCACCGCTAGCGGTCTGCATCTGGCAGGTGGCGTGCGTTATCTCCCGCCGGTGCCGGAGATTCTCGAG
>JALNXI010000131.1 GCA_023230425.1 Methanoculleus sp.
CGCGCACGGTCAGGCAGAGCACCCCTACCCGCTGCCGGTTAGGAGTGCCGATGGTCGGGATATCGAGGCGGCCGTTCTTCTTCAGGTGACTCTTCTCAAAGACCCTGCACCGCGATACCAGTGCACCGGCGATTGACGGCATCACATGATAGAGTTCAAAAGCCTCCTCTCCGGTCAGGTGCAGGACCGCCGTGTCACCAAAGAGCGTCCCCTTCTCATCGACAAATATGGCGCCGTCCGGTTCGCCCCCAAAGAGAACCAGGAAAAACGTGTGCGTCTTTGTTTTCGAGACCCCCATTCCGGTCAGGGAATGATCGGTACTGTAGTGCAGCAACTCGTCAAGAGTAAAGCACCCCTCGTACGTCGACTTACGAAGGATCTCGTCCATAAGGTCGTTTACGTCCATGCACATCTTCAGGTATGGTATTCAATGATTTTTATGCTAGAAAGGGGATTTTGCCCCTACCACAATATACCACATCAGTATGCTATTATTAATACCTTGTGATAGCCCGATCTTGATTCCGGCGGATATCCTGATGAAAGTGCCGGATCCGGGAACCTGGAAGAGGCTGTTCGCAGGCGAAAATCACCAGGGAGTCCTCGTTGGGGGGAGAGCCGCGACCGGGAGAGCGGGGAGCCCAAAACGGTCTGAGCCGGAGGAGAGGGAATAAAGGGTTTTACCCACCCACAAAACAGACCGAAACGGCAGGGATCTCCTGCGGGGAGAGATCGCCAGAAATAAGAGATAAAAGGTGGATAGAATACTGACCCATGATTCTTCCGCCCGTGATAGCTGTCCCGCTCATGATTGCAGCGGGTGCGATTGGGATCACGCTTATGTACGCGTCAATCCTGGACGCGAAGGAGCGGCGGGTGCCCCACAGAACCTGGCGTCCTGCACTCGCGCTCGCGGTCCCGGCGGCCGTCTGGGTATACGGACTGACCCTTCTGGCAGACTGGCGAACAGCGGCGGGCTACCTCATCCTCATCGCGATATTCTGTGGATTTTTCTACTTTTTCCAGGCTGCAAACCTCTTCGGAGGTGCGGATGCGTATGCCCTCATCATCATCACCGCATGCATACCGTTCTTCCCGATAGAACCTTACTTTGGCACCCCGCCCCTCGGGTTCTTCCCGTTCACTGTGCTAACGAACGCCGTGCTCATCAACATCGCTGCACCGGTAGCAATACTCGCGAGAAACCTGCTCCAGGGGAACCGGGCCCCGCTACCCTGCCTCTTCCTTGGGTTCCCGGTCGACGGGAAGACGATTCAGAACGAGTTCGGCTTTGTCATGGAGGATATCGAGGAAGAAGATGGCAGGCTGGTCAGGCGGTTCGTCGGCTTTACCGAATCGCTTGGGCGCATAGTGCGAGGAGAGCGGCGACTCTACACAAAAGATCTCAGGCTGCACCCCGAAGACTACCAGAGAGAGCTTGCCCTCTACCGGAAGGCCGGCAGGGTCTGGATATCCTACGGCATTCCATTCATCATACCGATCACGGCGGGATTCCTGACGGCACTGTTCATGGGAGATATCCTCTTTGTAATCATGAAGACAATCGCGGGAATGTGAACCAATATGGAGATACAATTTAAAGACGGATTGGTTCCTGTCATCGTGCAGGAGAAGCGGACCCGGGAGGTTCTGATGCTCGCCTACGCGAACGCCGAGGCACTGGAACTCACCCGGAATACCGGGTATGCGCACTACTACAGCAGGAGCAGGCAGAAACTCTGGAAGAAAGGGGAGGAGAGCGGGCATGTCCAGCGTGTCTGCCGGGTGCTCGTCGATTGTGACGCAGATGCAGTCCTCTACGAGGTTGAACAGAGCGGTGCCGCCTGCCATACCGGCCACGCCTCGTGTTTCTACCGAACGGTCGACGGGGTGGAGATCGCTGGAATAGTCTTCGATCCGGAGAAGGTATACGCTAATAAGGGTGAATGACCTCATTACTATGGTGATTTTTTATGAAAATTGTACCCGATACCAGCGTCGTGATAGACGGGCGCATAACATCGCTGATAAAAACAGGAGAATATAAGGGCGCAACAATAATCATACCGGAAGCCGTCGTCGCCGAACTGGAGGCACAGGCGAATCAGGGACGGGAGATAGGGTTTTCCGGTCTGACCGAACTCCAGGAACTCTTCAGGATGTCGGAGGATAATATCATCGAACTCCAGTTCTCCGGAGACCGCCCGAGCCTCGACCAGGTGAAACTCTCCAGCGGAGGCGAGATCGATGCCCTGATCAGGAACGTCGCGATCGTTCATGGTGCCCGGTTCATCACAAGCGATCTTGTGCAGGCTGAGGTGGCAAAGGCGAAAGGGCTCGACGTCACCTACTTAAGACCGCAGATAGGGAATTTCTCCCCGCTCTCGATCGACCAGTACTTCGATGAGGAGACGATCGCGATCACCTTGAAAGAGCGGGCCCCCCCGATGGCAAAGATCGGGAAACTCCGGGACATCCGCCTGGTTACCCTCCGCGATGCGCCGATGACCGAGTATGAGCTCCGGTCCATGGCGCAGGAACTCCTCGAACGAGCAAAGCGCGACCCGGATGGGTTCATCGAACTCGAGAAGCGGGGGATCACGGTCGTCCAGATAGGGTCGCTCCGGATATCGATCGCCCGGCGACCGTTTTCGGACGGGATGGAGATCACGGCGGTGCGGCCGCTCGTGGACCTCTCGCTCGATGATTATGACATGGCACCGGAGATCAAGAAGCGGATCCTCGGGAACCGCCGCGGGGTCCTGATCGCAGGGCCCCCCGGAGCAGGGAAGACCACTCTGGCGCAGAGCCTCGCGACGTTCCTTGCCGACCACGACTTCATCGTCAAGACTATGGAGGCGCCGCGGGATCTCCAGGTGCCCGACCACATCACCCAGTACACGGCGCTTGAGGGCAGCATGGCGAACACCGCCGAGGCCCTCCTGCTCGTCCGGCCCGACTACGTCGTCTTCGATGAGATCCGGAAGAACGAGGACTTCAGCGTCTACGCCGATATGCGCCTCGCCGGTATGGGCATGGTCGGGGTGGTGCATGCTATGGAGGTGCACGACTGTCTCCGCCGTTTCTGCGACCGTGTGGATTACAGTATCCTGCCGCAGATCATCAACACCATCATATTTGTCGTCCAGGGCGCGATCACAAAGATCTACGACCTTGAACTGACGGTAAAGGCGCCGGAGGGCATGCCCGGCGATGCACACGTCCGCCCGGTGATCGTCGTCCGCGAACACTCCGGGGGGGAGCCCGAGATCGAGATCTTCCGCTACGAGGGAGAGACCCTGGTGATGCCGCTCCTCAAAAAGAGCGCAGAGGAGCCCCCTGTCGTCCCGGCGGCGCCGGTCATAGCCGAAACGGAACCGGAGGAGAATGTCTCCTGGAAGGTTGCCGAGAGGGAGATCCAGCGGGAGATCGGACGGTATACGACCGGGCCGGTCGAGGTCCGCATCATCAGCGACAACAAAGCCGTCGTCTACATCGAGGACAAGGACGTCCCGGCGGCGATCGGGAAGGGCGGCAAGAACATCTCGGCGATCGTGAACAAACTCGGCATCGGGATCGATATACGGCCGAGGAGTGAGTTCGAGGCGCAAAGACCCGTTGAGGAGGAGATGCAGCTTGCCGGGGGTATCCGGATCCGCCTTGATCGAAAGCAGCTGACCATCGTCTCCCTGGAGAACAAAGGCAGGATCGTCGACGTCTTCGCCGGGAAAGAGTATCTCTTCACGGCTACGGTGAACGAAGAGGGCGATATCCTCCTCGCGAAGAACAGCACGATCGCCCAGGAGATGATCAAGCGCTACAACGAGGGCGAGACGATCCGGCTGCGGCCGGTATGATGCGGGGTGGAAGAGATGACGGCACCAGTATCTGGAGGCATAGAGTGAGCGGACTAGATATGCGAAGTAACGAACGGGAGTGCATCACCCGGTGGGAGCACGCGTTCGAGGCTGATCCGGCAGAGAAGGAGAAGTACTACCTGACCGTGGCATACCCGTATCCGAGCGGGGCGATGCATGTCGGGCACGGGCGGACCTACATCGTCCCGGACGTCCTCGCCCGGTACCAGCGGATGAAGGGGAAACAGGTCCTCTTCCCGATGGCGTTCCACGTCACCGGCACCCCGGTCATCGGTATATCGAAGAGGATCGCAAACGGCGACAAACAGACGATCGGGCTCTACCGCGACCTCTACCGGGTGCCGCAGGACATCCTCGACCGGTTCATCAACCCGATGGAGATCGTCCGCTACTTCTCGGAGGAGTATCGGCGGGTGATGCAGAAGTGCGGACTCTCGATCGACTGGCGGCGCCGGTTCATCACCGTCGACCCCCAGTACAGCAAGTTCATTGAGTGGCAGTATAAGCACCTGCACGAGGACGAACACGTCGTCAAAGGGGCTCACCCGGTCAAGTACTGTCCGCAGTGCGAGAACCCGGTCGGCGATCACGACCTCCTCGAGGGCGACAAGGCCGAGATCATCAGGTTCACCCTGGTGGTCTTCCGGTGGGGCGATGCCCTGGTCCCGTGCGCAACCCTCCGGCCCGAGACGGTCTACGGCGTGACGAACCTCTGGGTGAACCCGGCCACCACCTACGTCCGGGTAACGATCGACGGCAAGGAGTGGATCTTGAGCCCGGAGGCGGCGGCGAAACTCGCCCTGCAGGATCACGAGGTTCTGGTGACGGAGAAGATCCCGGGAACTGCGCTCATCGACCAGACGGTCTCCCACCCCCTCTCCGGCGAGATCCCCGTCCTCCCGGCAACGTTTGTGGACCCGGATATGGGGACCGGCATCGTCATGAGCGTTCCCGCCCACGCACCCTTCGATTACATAGCGCTCCGCGACCTGCAGCAGCAGGGGAAGTACACGTCCATCCAGCCGGTCCCGCTCATAACCGTCGAGGGCTACGGCGAGATCCCGGCAAAGGATGCAGTCGAGCGGGCGGGCATCCGCGACCAGAACGACCCGGGGATGGAGGCGCTCACCCAGGAGGTTTACAGTGCCGAGTTCTCCCGCGGAAAGGTCTTCGAGAAATACGGCGGAAAGCCGGTGAGAGAGGCCCGCGACGACGTGGCGGCATTGATGATGGAGCGCTACGGCTCCATCCCTATGTACGACTTCGACAACCGCCAGGTGATATGCCGGTGCGGCGGCAGGGTCTTTGTGAAGATCCTCCACGACCAGTGGTTCCTGGAGTACAGCGACCCATGCTGGAAGGAGCAGGTGAAGACCCAGCTCGAGGAGATGGCGCTTGTCCCGCCCGAGGTCAGGACCGAGTTCCTCCGGACGGTCGACTGGTTGAAGGATTGGGCCTGCACTCGAAGGGTGGGGCTCGGCACGAAGCTTCCCTGGGACCCGACCTGGATCATCGAACCGCTCTCGGATTCGACGCTCTATATGGCCTATTACACCATCGCTCATCACCTGAAAGCCATCCCCCCGGAGAAACTCACCCCTGCGGTCTTCGACTACATCTTCTTCGGGGAGGGATCCCCGGAGACCATCGATAGGGAGACCCTCGACCGGATCAGGAACGAGTTCCTCTACTGGTATCCCTACGACTACCGGTTCTCGGCAAAGGACCTCATATCAAACCATCTCACGTTCCAGCTCTTCCACCACCGGGCCGTCTTCCCGCCGGAACTGCAGCCGAAAGGTATGGTGGTCTTCGGCATGGGCCTCCTGAACGGGGCGAAGATGTCATCGAGTAAGGGAAACGTCTTCCTCCTCGAGGATGCCGTCGAGGAGTTCGGGGCCGATACCGTCAGGATGTTCCTTGTCGGGAGCGCGGAGCCCTGGCAGGATTTTGACTGGAGGAATGAGCTCGTCTCGTCGACCAGAAAGCAGATCGAGCGGTTCTGGAACACGGTCGAGGAGGCAAAGCAGGCG
>JALNXI010000132.1 GCA_023230425.1 Methanoculleus sp.
CAGGAATCGCCCTTCCTCATGTTCAGCGAAGTGTCCTGTGAGCATTTTCACTTCATGCACGCCAAAACCCGGATAGGGTTCATTCAGGAGCGTTCCCTGGAATGATGTGTCATCGCCCGGCAGGTCTTCCAGGCGGATCCAGACTCCTTCAGGGATCGTTTCCTGGTCTTTTGAGCAAAGGATCACCGAGACATCGTCAAAATACCCGGGAGCCCTGAACCTGTCGAGGTCAACCATTTTTCTTACATAGGTCCACTGCGCTTCGATCTTTTCCCACATGTCGCATATCTGCCCGATATTGTAATTTCCATCGTTGCGTTTATCAATCAAACTCAGGGCATAATCCCGGGTAGTGGGGTTTTATAGTCCATCGCTTCGACGACTTTTGAAGCTTGGGTTTCCCAGTGTGATGCAACAGACGCGGAGGTAGCCTTTGGGGTTGCCGTCCCTGCAGCAACCACTGACGGAGCAGAGGTACCGATATCAAACTTGGTGTAACCGAGTTCGCTCACTGCTACCGCCCCGACCCCGGCAGCGACGAGGAAGATCAACACATATGCGAGAATGGACTTCCATCCCCCTGACCGCGGTGGCGGTTCACACTGCGGATAATCCGGCTCCTCCTCCTCTTCATCATCAGGCAAGTCCACCGGGTCACCCAGGAAAGCACCATGCAATTCGTACAACTGGTCTTCAAGCCAGATATACTCCTGTCCGCCTATCACGCAGTGGTAAGCATTTTCAACGTCATACCTCTCCCCGTTAATGCAGATAGACTCGTGCGGCACCGTGTAGGGTTCGATATCATCAGAAATACAATGAATTGAGAATTGGACCGCCGTCATATAACCATTTACATTTGCGCGCGCGGCGTGAAAGTGTCGCGCTCCCTGCGTGAGGCGGTTTGGATACCCATATATTTTCGAGCATCGAGTTCCTCACCATGGAAATTCCAGACCAGTTGATAGTCACGCTCCTTATTGGTCTCCTCCTTGCAGTATTAGCGCAGGCGATCCTGTCGTATCGGGCATTTTATCAACATAAGGATGAGGTTCGGAATCATGTAGATGCAAAATCAGAGAACATCGTCAAATCGATAGAGAATTGGAATATAAAGAACGAGAATTGCAGCATCCGGATAGAGAACATATCCGCGCGGTTGCAATCCTTTGAAGACAAACAGGAGCGGGCCAACAAAGATATCTGGAACAGGGCGGACCTGATGGAAAGAAGGATTCAGGACGATCTTTCCCAGTTAAAGAAAGATATATTAGTGCTACAGACAACATCTGAACTGTTGAGAGAAATAGGTCTCCGTGGATCGGACGATACTTACCTAAGGCAAGGAGGGAATAGGTGATGCCTCTGTCTCCCGAACAACTCGAAAGGATGCAGTACCTGCTTGGCAAGTCTCAGCACACTTCGCTGACACCGACAGAGCAGAATGAATTAAGGCGTTATGTTGTAGCGGAGAAGCCGGAGGCAAAGGACGTCACGTTTGAAACCGTGGTGACGTTAGGGCTAATCATCGTCGGCGCGTATCTCGTATACAAGTTTATCGAATCCACGGCCTGAAGACCGGCGTGCGTCCACCCTGTAAACTTCCGCACTACTTTTCACCTCCTTTTTTAGTCGGTGAGGAGATCCCTTCCGCTCCCGGGGTTAACCCCCTCTGATAATCCCATACCCGACTGTGGCACCCTCTCTTTATCATGGTCTAAACTGAGAGTTAGGATACCCGAATATGTGCCCACACAGCGGCACATGTGGGCACAGGAGAAAAGAAAGATGGGAAAGAGAGAAAACGCGAAAACGAGCGTTATCCATCGAATCCGAAAACCCCTCAAGGTTACGATCGACCCTAAGAATTACGAATATCTGAAGGAAATCGGCGTTAATGCGTCTCGATTGCTCGATAAGGCGATAAATGAACTCCGAAAGGTAACACGCCATGGATTGGCCTTAATCTCTCAAAAGGATGAAGAATCATGGGCTCGTCGTGATTCGAACACGAGATCTTCGCCGTGTGAAGGCGACGTCATAACCAGCTAGACCACGAGCCCCATGCATCGACCGGGAATTGAACCCGGGCTATTGGCTTGGAAGGCCAAAGTCATACCACTAGACCATCGATGCAATATACGATCTGCCTACATAGATTGGCGGTGCAGAATATTAAATATTGGGTGGTAGGGACCCCCAAGGCCGGGTCAGTATCCCCGTTGCTGTGCCTGCAGGTCCTCGAGGGCGGCCACACGCTTCTCGAGCGACGGGTGCGTGGAGAAGAGCTCCATCAGGGTGTTCCCGGAGAGCGCCGGTATGATGAAGAAGGCGTTTGCGCCCTCCACTTCCTGTTTCTTCTCCGCAGGGATGTAATCCATCCGCCCGCTGATCTTCTGGAGCGCCGATATCAGCGCCCGGGGGTTGTTTGTCAGGGCAGCGCTGCCCCGGTCTGCGGCAAACTCCCGGTAGCGGGAGAGAGCACGGGTGAGCAGGGTGCTCACGATCCAGACGATGATCGAGACGACGTAGACCAGGATCAGCGCGCCCATGTTGTTGTTGTCGCGGTTGCCGAAGAGCCCCATGAAGATCCAGTTGCGCATGATCAGGAAGGCGAGCATCGATATGAAACTCGCCATCGTCAGGGTCAGCATGTCCCGGTTCTTCACGTGCGACATCTCGTGGGCGAGCACCGCCTCGAGCTCAGCAGGGGTGAGCATCCGCATGATCGAGTCGGTCACCGCCACGACGGCATGGCTCGGGCTTCTCCCGGTCGCAAACGCGTTCGGCACCGGGGAGGGCATGACCCCGACCTGCGGTTTCGGGAGGTCTGCAGCGGTGGCGAGGCGCTCGATCATCCGGTGCAACTCCGGGTACTCGTCTTCTTCGACGATCCGGGTGCCGGTGCTCCAGAGCACCAGTTTATCGGAGAAGAAATACTGGAGGAACGCCATCCCGGCAGCTACCAGCAGGAGGAACTCAAAGGGGAATCCGAGGGCATAGAGGACGCCCAGGAAGATCAGGTAGACTATGAGGAGCAGGAACGACGTTAAAAGCATCCTCATCGTGAGACCGAAGTCGCGCGTCCACTTCATGACAGAGATCTATTGGACTGGATGCTATTAAGATATATGCCGGACTCTCTCCGGGCGCTCACGTCTGAACCGGTCTCCGGCGTATCCGGCACCACGCGCCAGTGCTCTTATCTCGTTGAGGCGATATAATAATGATTGGATGACGCTCAACGAAGTGACCATCAGCAGGGCTATCCTCGAGGAGCAGCACAGGACATTCATCGATTACCTCGATATGGACGCCGCCGTCATCGGCGGCGGGCCGTCGGGGCTCGCCTGTGCAGCGCTCCTCGGCGAGAGGGGTGCTCGGTGCGCACTCATCGAGAAGAAACTCAGTGTCGGCGGCGGCATGTGGGGCGGCGGGATGATGTTTCCCCGGATCGTCGTCCAGGAAGAAGCACGGCGGCTCCTCGACCGGTTCGGGATCGCCTACCGGGAGTTCGAGCCGGGCTACTACGTCGCAAAATCGGTTGAAGCGGTCTCCAAACTCACCGCGGCAGCCTGCGATGCCGGTGTCGAGTTCTTCAACCTCACCACCGTCGAGGACGTCATGGTCAGGGGCGACGGCAGGGTCGGCGGTCTCGTCATCAACTGGACGCCGGTCGATATGGCCGGGCTGCACGTCGACCCGCTCACCGTGGCCTGCACCTGCACCGTCGACGCGACCGGCCACGACGCCATGGTCGCCCGCATGATCGAGCGGAAAGGCGGCAGACTTCAGGTGAAGGGCGAGAGTTTCATGTGGGCCGAGCGCGCTGAGTCGCAGATCCTCGATCACACAAAAGAAGTCTTCCCCGGGCTCTTCGTCACCGGGATGGCGGCAAACGCCGTTGCCGGTGAGTGCCGCATGGGTCCGATCTTCGGCGGGATGCTCCTCTCCGGGGAGCGGGCCGCAGAACTGGTCGCAGAGAGATTGGGCCGGTAACACTCCAGAACTATTTTTACCGCCCCGGTGGTTACCAATAGGTATGGAAGAGATCGATCCGGAGTCCCTGGCCGAGGTCGCATACGGGATCTTTGAGATCTTCCTCAACCGCGAACTCCGTGCCCGGGGTCCGCACCTGTTTGAACTTGTCGAGCAGGGAACCGATTTTGAAGCCGATCTCCGCGAGACCTTCGGGCGGTTCCGGGAGGATTATCCCGTGCTCGCCGAGGCGCTCCTCCGGCGGTTTGGGGAGATCAACGCGATCTACGCGCTTATCAAGGCTGGTGAGGGCGTTCTGCCCTCGAAGACGACCCGGATGTACTGGATCGTCCAGGACGCCCCCGGGCCCGCGGCGCGAGGCCTCGATGACGAGCAGGTGGGCAAATGGCTCATCTTCGTCCCCGCGGACGAGGCCGATGCTGCGTGGAAGAAGGTTCGGGATGAGACGGCGAGAGGAATGCTTGGGATATCCGCAAAAGTCAGCACCGCGAGGCCGAACCCTGACTCACGCGATGAGCGGTCGGTCATATACGTCTACACCCGGGATTGGGCGGACGAGGTGGACGTGATGCGGGTCCGCGAACGGCTTCGCGACCTCGGTTTTGCAGATCGGATCGGCTACAAGCGTAACATCGAGACCTATCGGGGCGAGTACAGCGAAGAGGGCAGAAGGGTCACCTATTACAGCGCCTGAAAGGACGGGCTGCTCCTGCCCCCCACAACAGCACCTGAAAAAAGAGTATACCGGCTCCCGGCCCCGGCGTGACCGGGAGCCTCACCTGGATGTATAACGCGCGAGCGCTGCAGCGGCGTTACGCCTTCCTTTCCTTGGACTTGGGCCGGAGTTCATCCGAGCCGCACTTGCGGCAGCGGGTTGCACGGATTGCGTTCCGGGCGTTGCACTTCATACAGACCTTTACATTGAGCAGACGTGCTTCAGCTTCGGGAAATCTTGCCATGTTGAAAACACCACTTGTCAGGTGGATACTATTCGTTCTTGCTACTATTAACAGTTCTGTCACGAGGTGCGCTCTCGTTCGATCCATGCACGGAACGCCTCGAGTGCCCGTGCCCGGTGCGATATCCGGCTCTTCTCGACGAGCGGCATCTCGGCGAGCGTCCGCCCTTCGTATGCGAAGATCGGGTCGTAGCCGAATCCATCAGCCCCCCGGGGGGCGACGACCGTCCCCGGCAGGACTCCCCTGAAGATCCGGATACCGTCCGCCTGCGCGAACGCAATCGCCGTCTCGAAGTGGGCACCCCGGTTCTCCATGCCCTCCATGAGTTTCAGGATCCCCGCGTTCCCGATGGTGTCCTGAACGTAGGCGGCGTACGGGCCCGGGAACCCCCGGAGCGCGTCGATGAAGAAAGCTGTGTCGTCGACGATCAGCGGGCGGGAGAGCACCTTGTAGGCATACGCTGCCTTCCCCCGGGCGATCTCCCCGACGTCGTCGTGGCGGAACTCAGGGCACTCCAGCGGGACATGTTCGACCTCAAGCACCCCCGTGAAGTATGCGGCCACCTCCCGGGCCTTGTTGGCGTTGCTCGTCACCACCGCGAGCCTCACAGGTAGCGCCCCCGCAGTTCGACCTCATGCTCACGGGAGAGGACCTCATCCGCCCCCGGGAACGCGCCCGCATACCCCCTGATGAAGGCCGCCTTCAGTTCCTCGAAGTCCTCCATGGTGCTCTCGAGCGTCTGGAAGAAGACGTGAAGGTCGACTCCCCGCGCCTCGACCTCCGACGACGTGGACGCAAGTCCAAAGTCGATCAGGACGCACTGGCCGTCGCGTATGATCATGTTGCTCGTCGTCAGATCGCCGTGGACGATCCCCGTCCCGTGCAGCCTTCCGACCGCCTCACCGGCAAGACCGATGTTCTCCGGTGTCGGGCCCTACATCAGCACC
>JALNXI010000133.1 GCA_023230425.1 Methanoculleus sp.
CGAACCGGCCGACGAAGGATGCGGTCGAACGGACTTTCTCCTCGATAGTCATCGTATTGGTGAACGAGAAATGCGTGACGTTGAGCAGCCTGCCCCATTCCCTGAGAACGACGTAGGCAAAGTAGTCACCGTCGGGTTCAAATTCGCCGGCATACTCCCTGCCGGTTATCCCGGTATAGACTTCCTTGACGAGATCGCCTCTCCCGGCAGGCTGCACGACGGCACAGTATTTCCTGGAGGCGTTCTCCATCTTTTTGAGGTGTTCTTCAAGGTCCGGGATCATCCAGAGAAAGTGCGAACAAAATACCAGGTCGTACCTGTCCCTCAACGTCTCGTCGTCGGTACGCAGCCAGTTTTCATGGATAACTTCGACGTTGTCACGGGATTCTTCGCGCAGGTTCTTCTCGAGATGGGCGATGTTCCGGAGCGAAAGGTCGACAGCGGCGATCTTTTTGACCTGCTTCGAGAGCGGGACGGTAACCGTCCCCGGCCCCGGCCCGATCTCAAGCACCTCCGAGGACGGATCGAGAAATTCGGAGAAGACCTCCGTAGTCTTTCTGCCGTACTCGTATTCGCCTTCTTGAATCCGTTTTGAAAAATCGGAGG
This sequence comes from Methanoculleus sp., assembly GCA_023230425.1. Classification (GTDB taxonomy): domain Archaea; phylum Halobacteriota; class Methanomicrobia; order Methanomicrobiales; family Methanoculleaceae; genus Methanoculleus. Next base: position 607 of record JALNXI010000133.1, read on the forward strand.
CGGCTTTTGTCTTTATGTCGGGGTCAAAACGCAGTTTCGGACCTTTGAACCTCTCGCTCAGGATGGCCTCCCTTGCCTCTCGCCAGTTGATCCGATATTTCAGGTTGCGTTTTTTTGCGGTCATGATGAAATACTCTCCCCAAGCGACCCGATAAATGTTAACTATGGAGTATATTTTCTGAGGGCTTGTTAACAACATCTCATGGGGGCCGGCAGGCATCCGGCCCGTTTCCGAAAGGACGGTCGCGTTGCCGTGGGGGGCGTTCTGCAGGGGGGCGAAGCGGGACCGGCGGCTCCATCTCGGCAAATCGTTGCTGGAAAAAACCACATGATGCCCGCGGGGCCACAGGCATACCGGATGAAAATATCGGGGGTCATTTTATACGAAAGATTCGGTCAGGGGAGCCGGACGATAGCCCAGTTCTCCGTGAGGCTGTTCTCCTGAGAGACCGGGTGCGGGGAGAAGATGGCAAAATCGCCAAATTCCGACCATAACCGGTCTACCGGGTAACCGGGCCCGGACATTCTCTCTTCTGCAAGGGTCTGGTCGACCCCGCCGATGACGTCGAACGAACGGTATACGTGGGGATAGCCCTCGGCGCCGAGGAAGGAGGGCGTATCCATCACGACCTGGAAGTGGAGGTGCGGGATATCGGAGTTCCCGCTGTTCCCCATCAGGCCGAGGACCTGCCCCTCCGTGACAGTGTCGCCGATCACGACCCGGATCGAGCCGGGGACCATGGGCGTAGCAGGCATACTTCCGGTCCCCGATATCGACGATGACGTAGTTCCCGGCTGCCGCCTGTCCGGTGGCCGGGTCCAGGTATATCCAGTCCTGCGCGTAGCGCTGGGGGACGCGGGTCACCCCGTGCATGGTGATCTGGGTAAGGAAATGGTGGGTTGTGGGAGCCGTGGTCTCTATCGCCGTCCAGCCCGGGCCACGCATCGGCGAGCCGATGACCACCGGCGCAAGGTCCTTGCGCACCGTGACGTTGCCGACGGTGACAAGGTCGACTCTCCGTCCGTACAGTTCCTCCAGATAGTCGGCGAGTGCCATGAAGTTCCGAAACGTCAGGTGATCCGGCGCGAGTTCGACCAGAATATCCACGTCGCTGTCGGACCGCCCCTCGCCGCGGGCGGTGGACCCGAAGATCCCGACCTTTACCACACCAAACCGCTCCCTGAGTATCGGTAACACCTCCTCAAGCCTGACGACAGGTGGCATTTTCTTCGATGAGTTGGGGGGAGCGGTCATAAGGACGTCTCACGCTTTTCTAGAATCTGTTTGCGTCGTTTCCCCTTGATCGTTCACCTACACCTGATGGGACATCATCCGCACTGTCCCGGAACAGGGGCGGCCATTGTTCTGCTGGAACTCCGTAGTAACATCCATACCTCCATCATCGCCTATGTCTGGCTGCTCCTCTCGCAGGGGTCGTTCGCTACATCTCTCGCCAGGTGTGTAAAAAGGTCGAAATATATGCCTTTATAAGGAAAACAGGCAGAAGGCTCCCCGCTTTAGTGGGGGATGAATGCCGTCTACCGGATGTGTTAATTAAGCGTATAACCGACATAAGACGAAGAAGGAAAGTGTGTAATCGTTGAAAATCGGATAGGGTTCGCTGGATCATGAGCACCCCGGAAAAACTCAGCCCTCTGGCGCGGCACATCATCTTTGTGCAGACGCAGATAATCCACAAAAGCGATCTACCGGAGGATCAGGGTGCCGCAGGGGTTGTAAGGGACTACGGGGTATTCGGTTCGATTGATTTTTTCTTAGAGTACGAAGCAAAGTTTGACACTCTGGCCGACTCGGTGAAACGCGTAGCATGGATACTTCATGCAATAGCGGTCCGGCACCCTTTCCAGAACGGAAATAAGCGCACCGCCTTTGTTGTCGCGGATGCTATTCTTCGAGAAGAGTGGGGTTTTCGTATCGGTGCCTCACAGGGAGAGAAAGGGAACTTCCTGATCGAAGTTGCAGATTATCGGCACGATGTTGATGACGTTGAAGGGTGGATCTGGAAATATCTTGAAAAAGATGATGATATCTAACGTTTCGCCATTATCTCAAGGGCTTCACGGTTCTCTTCGATAGAGTCGGCGATTGCCTTCCGCTCGGATTGCGTAAGAGCGTCATCCATAAATGCACCCCTCCGCCGCTGCACAGCAGGGAGATTATAGGGAGTTGCATCACTGTCCGTGCCGGGGGCCACCACTATCATCAACCTGGTATCGTTTACTGCGTATTCAGTATGAGTGTCAGTATATATTGATGTTGCACATTTCAGAACCCGCGAACTACCGTCCGTCCTCCTGTTCTGGCGTGACCTGAATCCGGACCTTCGCAAGCAACATGCGTCGGGAACTCTCCTGCCGGTGATCGTACCGATCGCCGGCGCGCTCCGGCATAACGGCCGGCCGGGGGATTCGCGATCCAGGCAAAGGGACGCCACCCCCCGGCGGGCACAGGGGATCTTTTCGCTCATGCCTTATAGCGATAAAAAATTCCGCCTGTTTTGGTGAATAACAGTGGGCCCGGAGGGATTTGAACCCACGACCGCCCGGTTATGAGCCGGGCGCTCTGACCGGACTAAGCTACGGGCCCCAAAACAACTGCTTAAGTGTCAGGGATATGGAATCAGCAAGCATTGCTGCGGTTTCCCGAACCCCTGAGAACCCCGGTGCATATAAATATCTCCCTTTTACGATAAATACGTTGTGCGGGCCGCTGATCGGCCCCTGCGCCGGGTTATACCACCTTCGTGCCCGGGTCGGCATCCCGGATGACCCCGAGGACCTCCCGCTTCTTCTCATCCAGGAGGCCCCTCGTATCCGCTTCGAGATTCAGCCGCACCACCGGCTCGGTGTGGGAGGAGCGGATGTTGAACCACCAGCCCGGATAGCCAACCGTCAGCCCGTCGAGGTGGTCGAGGTCCGCATCCCGGTAGCGCGCCGCGAGCGCCGTCAGCACCAGATCAGGGTCGTCCACGCGGAGGTTGATCTCCCCGGTCGAGGGATAACGGTCGAGCGGTCGGACGAGTTCGGAGAGCGGCCGGCCGCTCGCGGCGAGAAGGTTCGCGACGAGGACCATCGTCAGGAGCCCGTTGTCCGTAAACCCCATCTCCCGGTAGTAGTAGTGCCCGGAGAGTTCCCCGGCGAATAACGCATCCTCCTCCCGCATCCGGGCCTTGATGAAGGCGTGGCCCACCCGGGACCGGACAGGCCGCCCTCCCCCCCGGGCGATCGCCTGCGGAACGGCCCGGCTCGACCGGAGGTCGTAGAGGACCGTCGCCCCCGGGTTCCCTTCGAGCAGGAACTCCGCGATGAGCCCGGTCACCAGGTCCTCCCGGACCCGCTCGCCCCGCTCGTCGATGAACCCGCACCGGTCGGCGTCACCGTCGAACGCGACCCCGATATCCGCGCCCTCCGCCACAACCCGGTCCTGGAGTTCCCGGGTGGTCTCGGGGTCGAGCGGGTTTGCGTGATGGTGGGGGAACCGCCCGTCGGGCTCGATATACATCGGCACCAGCCGCCATGCCGGAACCCGGGAGAAGAGCCGGGGCACCTCCGGCCCGGCCATACCGTTCCCCGCGTCCACGACAACCGTGAGCGGTCTCGGGTTCCGGACGAACCCGGCCACCTTCCCGATGTAGGCATCCAGCATATCAACCCGGCGGCAGGACCCGGCGGCGCGGGCTACCGGCTTCTCCCCGACCATCGCCTCAAGGAGCGGCAACCCCCGGTCGCCGGAGAGGGGGACCGCGTCCTTGCGGGCAAGTTTGAGCCCGTTCATATCCTCCGGGAGGTGGGAGGCCGTCACCATCGCCCCACCGTCGAACCCTCCGGCGATGATGGCGTAGTTGAGGAGCGGCGTGCTCACCTCTCCGGCGTCAGCGACATCCGCCCCGGCCGCTATCGCGCCGTCTGCAAACGCACCTGCGAGCGACGCCGCAGAGAGGCGCATGTCCCGCCCGACGACGATCCGCTCCGCCCCGAGGAGCCGGACGAACGCGTTCCCGATCCTCTCTGCCGTCGCCTCGTCGAGTTCGTCCGGGTAGCGCCCCCGGATATCGTATGCCTTGAAGATGCCCGCCATGCTCACGCCCCTCCCCGGAGTGGCGACATCTCCCGCAGTCGGGCTATAATGCCGGGGAGGGCCGCGAGGACGTAATCGACGTCGGCGTCGGTGTTCCCCGGCCCGAGGGTGAGCCGGAGCGAGCCGTGGGCGTGCTCGGGCGGGAGGCCGCAGGCGGTCAGGACGTGCGAGGGCTCAAGCGACGCCGAGGTGCAGGCGCTCCCTGTCGAGGCGGCAATCCCAAGGGCATCGAGCGAGAGGAGGATCGACTCCCCCTCGACATAGCGGAACGCGACGTTGACATTGTTCGGGAGCCGCTCGACCGGGTGGCCGTTCAACCGGGTGTCGGGGATCGTCTCCAGGATGCCCCGGATCAACCGGTCCCGCATCGCGGCGACCCGGGCGGCGTTCCGGGGCATCCCGGCGACCGCAAGCTCGATCGCACGCCCGAGCCCGACAATCCCCGGGACGTTCTCGGTCCCGGCCCGGCGGCCGCGCTCCTGCGCCCCGCCGTCCATGAACGTCCCGATCCGGGTCCCACGCCGGACGTAGAGCGCTCCCGCCCCTTTCGGGCCGCCGAACTTATGGGCCGAGAGCGCGAGGAGGTCGGCCCCCATGGCGTCCACGTCCACCGGAAAGGCCCCGATCGCCTGGACGGCGTCGGTGTGGAATGGGACGTTGTGGTCGTGCGCGATGCGGCCGATCTCCGCGACCGGCTGGATCGACCCGATCTCGTTGTTCGCGGCCATCACCGAGACGAGGATGGTCTCATCGGTGATCGCGCCCTCCACCGCCGCCGGCTCGACCCGGCCGAACTCGTCGACCGGGAGATAGGTGACCCGGTAGCCCTGCTTCTCGAGCGCCTGGCAGGGGTGGAGGACGGCGTGGTGCTCGATCGCGGAGGTGATGATATGGTCGCCGCGCTTCCGGTTCGCCGCCGCCACCCCCTTGACCGCCCAGTTGTCGGCCTCCGTGCCCCCCGAGGTGAAGTAGACCTCTTCGGGGCTCGCGCCGATGGCCGCCGCCACCGCTCCCCGTGCCCCCTCCACTGCCTCCTTCGCCTCACGGGCGAGGGCGTAGAGCGAGGAAGGGTTCCCGAACCGCTCCGAGAAGTAAGGAAGCATCGCCTCGACGACCTCCGGCCGCACCGGCGTCGTCGCCGCATGGTCCATGTAGACCGACCGCTTCACCCGCTCCATCCCGGTCAC
>JALNXI010000003.1 GCA_023230425.1 Methanoculleus sp.
ACCAGCTCAAAGACTTCCAGCACAAACTGAGCCGGAAACTTGTTCGGAACACCCGGGCCGCCACGATCCTGGTTGGCGACCTCTCCGTCAAGCAGATGCCGAAGTCGAAGCAGGCCACGCCCGGACTCAACCGAGCCACCCAGAACGCGGGACACCTCTCACGGTTCATCGGATTGTTAACCTACAAGGCAGCCCTTGCAGGTAAGAGAGTAATAACAGTCGATGAACGGTACACGACGAAGACCTGCTGCGTATGCGGAGCGGTTCACGATATGCCGCTCTGGAAACGAGTTATGAACTGTGAATGTGGGAACTGCATCGATCGCGACCACAACAGTGCGGTCAATATCATGGTGCGGTTCCTATCACAAGATGCCCTGTGGACGGGCTACCGGCAGTTCGCCGGTAATCTGCGACAAACAGGTCCGAGGATCCCAGAGAGCCCCGGACACTCGCAGGAAGCCCCCTGCGCAAGCGGGGGGTAGTTCACTCACTGTACCGGAACCGGTATCCCGGTATACAGGGCCCGGCCGGACGGATGAATGCCGCCGTCTGCGAGAGAAGGACCATGTCGACAGGTACTCCCTGTCGCCCTGCATCCTCTTCTCCTGGGCGGTCGTGGTAGTAAAGGCCCCGTATGCAGGCCTGCTGCTCCTCCTCGCTTTCTGTCTGATAACCTATCTCAGTGTGCGGGTATTCCATGAAATGTCGGAGGACCGGGCCGTATTCGTCTCTCTTGCAACCAGTGCGGTTCTCGCGATGTATTTCTCCAGGTGGATCTTCGGTCCCTGGTTGTCCCCGTGATCTCCCTGTTCTCGGCCGGGTCGCTGTACGGACAGGGTTCTCCAGGAGCGGAATCGGTCGGGGCAGCCCGACATGGAGAGGCTCGTGAGAGTGAACGTTTCTAGAAGAGGGTCTGCTTCTCATGCAGAGTTACAGGATCCGACGGGCCGAACCGCGAATTTCCGTCCCCGGTTCACATCGCGGTGTGGTGCAGATATGTTCAGGTAGCGTCATCCCCTCTCTCCTCGGGAGGCGGCTACGGCCGGTAATCTCATCGCTCGGTTGCGGTCGTGGCTCGTCATCGTCACCTTGTCAGTCGCGGGAACCGCAACCTCGTTCCCACTCATCGGGTGCCGTTTCGGTCCACAGGCAACAGCGGGCGACGCTTACCGGCGTTGCAGCCCAAGTCCCGTTTGTCGTCCTGACGAGGAGGGGTAAGGGGCGGGTCCGGAAGATTCTCTCAGCAAAACGCCAGGTACAGGAAATAAACCCCGATCGCGATGATCGCGACACCGACAATCCGGTCGAAGACCTCGCCGCTCACCCTCGCCTTCTCCTTGACCTTCTTCCCGAGCGCACCTCCAAGCGAGCTGATCGCTATCAGGGGGATCGAGAGCCCCACGGCATATACGAGGATCGTGAACAACCCCTCAAGCGCCGTCTGGTAGAGCGCGATGTAGGTCAGGACGATAAGCAGCATCGGCGCCCCGCGCCCCACGGTGATCGCCCCGAACGAGAGCCCGAGGAGGAACGCTCCCGTGACGGAGTAGGAGATAGGCGCCCGGAAGAGATTGAAGATGCTCCGTATCGGCGGTTTATACACGTGCAGGAGCTGCAGCCCCATCAGGATCATCAGCACCCCGCCGACGGTCCACGCGATGGTATCGTTGAGGAAGAGGAGATACTCCCCGAGGTATCCGGCGACCGCCCCGAGCGGCAGGAGGACGAGGACGGTGCCGAGCGAGAACGCTACGGTCAACTTGAGGATGTTTGCCAGCGAGAGATCCGTCTTCCCGCTCGTCAGGTAGCCGATCAGTCCCAGGCACAGGACGCTGTTGCACGGGCAGATGCCGGCGACCAACCCGAAGATGAAGATCCCGAGGACCGACGGGTCAAAGGATGCCACAGAGAGAGGTTGCGCTGCAACCGGAAATATACCTGTGGTTCTGGCCCTTGCCGGGCTATAGGACCACAGCAGTTACTATCCGCATACCCTCTTCGCGCCTTCGCGTGAGTTAATGACGTTGGGGATAGCGATGCAGTCTCACGCGTTGCCGCACAGGGCGCGAAGAGGGGGTGTGAAGCGGACTTCCGCGTGAGGCAACCCGGGATGTGTGGGATATCAGATGCCATAGGGCACCACTCGGGGGGAGAACGCGCCGCCCGTTCCGGGGAACTCCCACCGGAGGCGTTTAGAGAGGTATTTCAGAGCAGAGATTCTATATTCCTGGAGCATCAATGGTCCCATGGGAAATCGCATTCGCCGTCGTACCCGGTCTGATCCTCTTCTTCTACGGGATAGAGAACTTCTCCCGGGAGATTCTTGCGGTCGCGAAAGGCAGCTTCGCGAGGATCCTCGGCAGGGTGACAGAGCGGCCGATCCTCGCCGCACTCCTCGGAGCCGTCGTCACCGCCCTCGTCCAGTCGAGCGCGGCAACGACGATCATCACCGTCAATCTCGTCAACACCGGGACGCTCTCGTTTCTCCAGAGCCTCGGGATCATCATCGGCTCGAACATCGGGACGACCGTCACCGCCCAGCTCGTCGCCTTCAAGATGACGGCGTTCGGGCAGGTGCTGATCCCGGTCGGTTTTCTTGTCGGGATCTTCGGGCGGCGCTACCGGTTTCTCGGGAAACCCCTCTTCTACTTCGGTCTGGTTTTCTTCAGCCTGAACCTCATCTCCACGGCGCTCGTACCGTTCCAGAACGACCCCGAGATCATCGGGCTTATCACAGAGTTCTCGGCGCTCCCGCTCGCCATCCTGATCGGGTTTCTGGTGACGACCATGGTGCAGTCGAGCGCCGTAACGACCGGGCTTGCCGTCGTCCTCGCCCAGCAGGGGCTGCTCACCCTCCCGCAGGCGATCCCGCTCCTGCTCGGCGCAAACATCGGTTCGACCACGACGACCCTCATCGCCTCCTCCCGGATGAACCTCCACTCCCGGAGGGCGGCGGTCGCCCACTTCCTCTTCAACCTCGGAGGGGTGCTCCTGATCCTGCCCTTCCTCATGCCATTCACCGATCTTGTTATGACGATCGGTGGGACCGAGGCACAGATGGTGGCAAACGCCCACCTCATCTTCAACCTGCTCACGGCGGGGGTCTTTCTCCTCTTTATCAGGCGGTTCGGGCAGCTCGTCGAACGGTTGGTGCCCGGGAGCGAACCCGAGATCCTGATGCGAACACGCCACCTCGAGGGCGGCATCCCCGACGACACGCACCTCGGGTTCGACCTGATCCGGAAGGAACTCGGACACGCCCATGAGGTCACGCTCGACCTCTTCCGGGCGGCGATGACTTACCTTGCCACGTCAAGGGAGGCGGACTACCAGATGGTCGAGCGGCTCAAGAACCTCAACGGCCACCTGGACAGGAGGATCGAGCAGGCCCTCCGGACGATATCCGCGAGGCAGCTCTCGGACCGGGAGGCGACCGAGGTGGTCTTCCTGGTGCGGATGTCAAGCGAGCTCGAGCGGCTCGGCTACCTCGGGGCGGATCTCGGGGAGTTCTTCCGCAGGGCGTCCCGGAACGGGAACGGTGCCCGCGTCGTTCTCGTGCAGAAGACAGAGAGCGTCTACCGTATCCTCGACGAGAACATCGTCGGGCTCGGGCTCCTCTTCCCGGAGATCCGGGATACGACCGTCGCAGAACTCCGCGCCCGGGACGCCGAACTCCAGCGCGCCATCAACGGGCACTACCGCGAGCAGCTCATCAGCCTCAAGAGGGAGGGCGATCTCGGGGACAGCCGCTATCTCGAGGTCCTCTCCGTCATCGAGGCGGCCAACGCCAAAGTGCGGGATCTCCGCAAGCTTGCCGAGCAGTACTCCGTCCAGAAGAGGAGCGAGCCGGCGTCACTCCGGGTGGAGGACCCGCTTCCTCTGCGCCATCCGGTAGCCGGAGACGACCAGGAGCGTGTCGCCGACCTCCCGGTCGAGCGCCGCGTCCCCGGTATCGACGTACAGGAGGGGTGTGGCGGCGAGCTTCCCCGGCGTGGCGACAACGATCAGATTCCGTAATCCCGCCTTCCGGAGCACGCCCGGGCTGATCTGCTGGTTTCCCCTCCCGAGGACGAATCCCTGGGCTCCGATGGGGCTCGCGACGATCTTTGCCTGCGGATACTCGTCAAGAAGGGTAAGAAGCGTTCGCTCATCCGCATCGCGGGCGACGACCTCCCCGTTCCTGACGGCATCGACCCCGAGCAGCGTCGGGGAGAGCCCGAGCCGCTCCAGGATCCGTGCTGTCGTGCTGCCGGCGCCGATGATATACAGTGTCTCCGGCAGCACAATCTCAGCCATGAATGCGGCGATATCGTCCTTCGCCCGCTCTTCGTCCTGCTGCTCGAAGACCTGTTTTCCGCCCTGCGTCCGCTCCGGGATGTAGGGGACAGACGCGTACCCATACAGCCGGGTGGAAAGAAGGCCCGAGCGGTAGGCTTCCTCGTCGATATCCATGACCTCGGAGTCCCGGCAGCCGATTCCTCCGGCCTGCCGGATGAGATCGGCCGCCGCGGCAGGGTTGACCGCGAAGACCGCCGAGTACATCTTCACTCCGGCCGGGATGCCGAGGACCGGCACTGACCGGCCGACGGCGTCAAGGACGTCACGGGCCGTCCCGTCCCCGCCGCAGAAGACGACGAGATCGACCCCGGCATCGAGGAACGCCCGGCACGCGGCCTTCGTGTCGGCTCCGTTCGTCGGCTGGTCGGGCCGGTAGGCGACAGTGAAGCGGTCTATCCCTGCTTCGATAAGGACGTCCTCCCCCATCGGCGCCGCAGCGGTGTACCACGCAATATCGTCGCTCCGGAGGAGGGAGAGTGCCTGCACCGCCCGATCGTGGGCGTGCGGGACCGCACCCCGGCGGAGAGCCTCAGCGACCTGTCCGTCCGTCCCCGCGAGCCCCACGGCGCCGCCCATCCCGGCAATGGGGTTGAGCAAAAACCCGACGGTCTGCATCATCCCTCTACTCTCTCCCGCCGGGGTATATCAGGACCAGGGTCGGGGACGATCCCGCACCGCATCGCTTTGATCGCGGTCCGGAGCGCTTCGTGCATCCCGGCCTCATCGCCGAGGTGCTCCTCGACGATCCGGACAAGCGCACTCCCCACGATGACGCCGTTTGCACCGGCGGCTGCGACCGCACCCACGTGTTCCGGGCGCGAGACCCCGAACCCGACGGCTATCGGGAGGTCCGTCTTCTCCCGCACCGCGCCGACCAGCCCGGCGACATGGAGAGGGAGCCGGTCGCGCTCGCCGGTAACCCCCTCAAGCGATATCAGGTAGACGAACCCGGAGGCCTCCCGGAGGATCGCGTGTTGCCGCTCCGGCGATGTTGTCGGGGCAATGAGGGCGATCCGGTCGATGCCGTGCCGGAGGGCGGACGGCGCGACTTCGCCCGACTCTTCGACGGGGAGATCGACGATGAGGACGCCGTCCGCACCGGCGGCCGCGGTCTCCGCGAAGAACCGGTCGAGACCCCGGCGGTAGATGATGTTGTAGTAGGTGAAGAGGACGACCGGCAGGTCCGGTGCGTACTCCCTGACCTGCCGGACGAGGGCGAAGACGTCGTCCGGCGTGGTGCCCGCCCGGAGAGCACGGGCATGCGCCCGCTCTATCACGGGGCCGTCCGCCACGGGGTCGGAGTAGGGGATAGCGATCTCGAGGAGGTCGACACCCGCATCGATCATCGTTTTCGCTACCCCGGGCGATGTCTCGATACCGGGGTCTCCGGCGACGGTAAAGCCGATGAAGACCGGGTTTTTTCGGGCAAAGAGCCCGTCGATCCGGCTCATGCCGCACCTCCGGGGAGGTTCGCAACCTCGGCGACGTCTTTGTCGCCTCTCCCCGAGAGGTTGATGACGAGGATACCGTCCTCCCCGAGATCGCCGGCCGCCCGGAGGGCGTAGGCGACCGCATGGGCGGACTCGAGCGCCGGGATGATCCCCTCGGTGCGGGAGAGGTAGCGGAAGGCATGAAGCGCCTCGGCATCGGTGACCGCCTCGTAGCGAACCCTTCCGGAGTCTTTCAGCATGGCATGCTCAGGTCCGACGGAGGGGTGGTCGAGGCCCGCGGCGATGGAGTGCGTCTCGAGTGCCTGGCCGTCGCCGTCCTGGAGGAGGTAGGAGAGCGCTCCCTGGAAGACCCCGACCGAACCTCCCGAGAGCGAAGCCCCGTGATGGGCGGTATCCAGGCCCTCGCCTCCCGCCTCCACGCCGACCAGCGCCACGTCGTCGTTCACGAACGGGTAGAAGATGCCGATCGCGTTCGAACCCCCGCCGACGCAGGCGACGACGGTATCGGGGAGCCGCCCTTCCCGTTCGAGCACCTGCCGTCGCGCCTCCTCGCCGATGACCGACTGGAAGTCGCGGACTATCCAGGGGAAGGGATGCGGGCCGACGCAGGAGCCGAGCAGGTAGTGAGTATCCCGGGAGTTTGCCACCCAGTCGCGCATCGCCGCGTTGATGGCATCCTTGAGCGTCCGCGTCCCGGAAGCGACCGGGATGACCCGGGCCCCGAGGAGTTCCATCCGGAAGACGTTCAGCGCCTGGCGCCGGGTATCCACCTCGCCCATATAGACCTCGACGGGGAGGCCGAGGGCCGCACCCGCGATCGCCGTCGCGACGCCGTGCTGCCCGGCGCCGGTCTCAGCGATGAGCCGGCGTTTGCCCATGAACTTCGCCATGAGCGCCTGGCCGAGGGTGTTGTTCAGTTTGTGCGCACCGCCGTGGAGGAGGTCCTCCCGCTTCAGGTAGACCCGGCAGCCGAGGTCGCGGGAGAGATTCTCGCAGTAGGTGAGCGGGGTCTCCCGCCCGGCGTACTCATGGAGGTACCAGCCGAGCCGGCGGGAGAACTCCGGGTCCAGAGAGACCCGGCCGTACGTCTCCTCGAGTTCGATCAGCGCGCTCATCAGGGTCTCGGGCACGTACTGCCCGCCGTATACTCCGTATCGTCCTGCTTTCATAGATCCGTCGTCCTGCATATCTTTACAAACGCTCTCATGAGACGGCCGTCCTTGACCCCCGGCGCCGTCTCGACGCCTGAGGCGACGTCGACGGCGTACGGCCGCACCGCCCGTATCGCCTCGGCGACGTTCCGGGGGGTGAGCCCACCCGCGAGGATGACCGGCACCCGCGATGCCGCCACGCATTTTTTTGCATATTCTGGGTCGAACGCCCGTCCGGTGCCGTGGCTGCCGTCGACGACCACCGCGTCGCAGTCGTCCCGCAGGGGGTCGCCGGGTGAAAGCATCCGGATGACCCGCACCGCCGCATCCCGGGGCACATCGAGGCGGCCCCCCACCTGCACCGCATCCGGGCGGCAGGTGAGGATCGCCGCGAGATTGTCCGCCCGGTCGGTCGATGTGACGGCGACCGTGGTCACGAACGGCGGAACCGCCGCAAATATATCCCGCGCCCGGTCCGGCGTCACGACTCGCGGCGATGGGCTCGCAAGCACCACGCCGATCGCGTCGGCTCCCGCCGCCGCGGCCAGGCAGGCGTCGCCGACCGTGGTGATCCCGCAGATCTTCACGCGAATACAAATCCCTCCAGCCTCTTTTGGCGGTCCCGCGCAGACATAAGCGCGGACCCGATCAGGAACGCATCGCAGTGCCGGCGTAGGTTCCTGACGTCCCAGGGCCAGGTGATGCCGCTCTCCGAGACCACAATCCTCCCCTCGTCGCGTGCCGCCTCTGCAAGGCGGACCGTCGTCGAGAGGTCGATCGTCATCGTCTCAAGGTTGCGGTTGTTGACCCCGATGAGGTTCGTTTCGGTGGCGAGGGCACGCTCCATCTCGCTTCTGTCGTGGACCTCGACGAGCGGCTCGAGTCCGAGCATGCATGCCTCGTCGACGAACGCGGGGAGGTGGTCCCCGAGCACCCGGGCGATCAGGAGGACGGCGTCGGCGCCGAGCGCCCGGCTCTCTACGAGCTGGCGTTCGTCGATGATGAAGTCCTTCCGGAGGATCGGGACCGTTACCGCACGCCGTACCCGGACGAGGAACTCGGTGCTCCCCCCGAAGTAGGTGGGTTCGGTGAGCACCGAGAGGCCGGCGGCTCCGGCGGCGGCGAACTCCCGGGAGATCGCTTCGGGGGTGGAGCCGTCGTGAATCCTGCCGCGGGACGGGGAGGCGTACTTCACCTCGGCGATGATAGCGTTCTTCCCCCGGCACGCCCCTATGGCCTCTAGAAGACTCCGGTGAGGCAGAGCGCCGGGATCGACCGCCGGAAGAGCCTCAAGACTGTCGAGGCGCTCAGCGGTCGACCGGATGATATCGTCGAGGATCATGCCCCGCCTCCGGTCGCCTCGATCAGCCGCTGGAGCCGGTCGAGCGCCGCTCCCGAGTCGATCGACTCCTCCGCACGGGCGATGCCCCGTGCGATATCGCCGGCCTTCCCGCCGAGGTAGATCGCCGCCCCGGCGTTGAGGAGGACGATATCCCGGGCGGGCCCACAGTCGCCCGAAAGGACACAGAGGAGGGTCCGGGCGTTCTCCTCGGGCCCGCCGCCCCGGAGTGCCGAGACGGGCGACGCCGGGATACCGAACTCCGTGCAGTCGAGGGTGTAGGTCCGGACCTCGCCGTCCCGGAGCTCCGCGACCGTCGTCGGCCCGGTCGTCGCGATCTCGTCGAGACCTGCGCCATGGACCACCATCGCGCGCTCCGCCCCGAGGTCCCCGAGCACCCGGGCGACCGGAACGGTCAGGCGGGGGTCGTAGACGCCGAGGAGGTGCGCCCCCGCACGCGCCGGATTCGTGAGGGGACCAAGGAGGTTGAAGACCGTCCGGATCCCGATCTCCTGCCGGGCCGACCGTGCGTACTGCATCGCCGGGTGGTAGGCCGGGGCGAAGAGGAAGACGATCCCGGCGGCCGCGAGGACCCCTGCGACCCGGTCGGGCGGGATCGCGACGGAGACGCCGAGCGCCTCGAGGACGTCGGCCGAGCCGCACCGGCTCGACACGCCCCGGTTCCCGTGCTTCACGACGGGAACCCCGGCCCCGGCGGCGACGAAAGCGGCCGCGGTGCTGATGTTGAAGGTTCCCGCACCGTCGCCCCCGGTCCCGCAGGTATCCACCCGCGCCTCCGGGGCCGGGAGGGAGACCGGGACGGCCGCCGCCCGCATCGCCCGGGCGAACGCCGAGATCTCCGCCACAGTCTCCCCCTTCATCCGCAGCGCCGTGAGGAATCCACCGATCTGGGCGGGGGTCGCGGCGCCCCGCACGATCTCCTCCATCACCCCTCCCGCCTCGGCAGGGGTGAGGTCCGTGCCCGAGGAGACCCGGGCGATCGCCTCCCGGATCATGCCCGGTCCCCCGTGCCGGAGAGGAAGTTTGCCATCAGCCGGTTCCCGTCCGGAGTGAGGATGCTCTCCGGGTGGAACTGCACCCCCTCGATCGGGAACTCCCGGTGCCGGACACCCATGACCGCCCCGTCGTCGTCGCTCTGGGCGGTCACTTCGAGGCAGTCCGGGACCGTGGCGGGGTCGATGACGAGCGAGTGGTAGCGGGTCGCGACGAGGGGGCCAGGCACCCCCGCGTAGATCCCCGCACCGTTGTGCCGGATCACCGACCGCTTCCCGTGCATCAGCCGGTCGGCCGGGGCTATCCCGGCACCGAAGGCGAGGCCGATCGCTTGGTGGCCGAGGCAGACCCCGAGCGTCGGGACGGTGCGGCTGATCGTCGCAAGGACCTCCCGGTAGAGGGTGCACTCCCGGGGATGCCCCGGGCCGGGAGAGAGGACAACCCGATCGAATCCGCCGCAGCGGAGTCGCTCAAACGGGGTATCGCTCTTCACCACGACCGGTTCCGCCCCGAGCATCCCGATCTGCTGGCAGAGGTTGAAGGTGAAACTATCGTAGCTGTCGATGACGAGCACCCGCATCATTGCACCTCCGCGCCGAGCGCCGCAAGCATCGCCCGTCCTTTGCTCTCGGTCTCAGTCCACTCCCGGCCGGGGTCGGAGTCGGCGACGATCCCCGCCCCCACCTGGGCGGAGGCGACGCCGTCCCGCACGACGACCGTCCGGATGGCGATCGCAAGGTCCATCGTGCCGGAAAACCCGATATAGCCGACAGCTCCCGCGTAGATCCCCCGCCGGAGCCCCTCCACCTCGTCGATGATCTGCATCGCCCGGACCTTCGGGGCGCCGGAGACGGTCCCCGCCGGGAAACAGGACCGCAGAACGTCGAAACGGTCGCACCCATCCCGGAGCCTGCCCGATACCGTAGAGACAATATGCTGGACGTGTGAGAACCGCTCGACGGTCATGAACCCCTCCACCGAGACGCTCCCATAGGTCGAGACCGCCCCGACGTCGTTCCTCGCGAGGTCGACGAGCATGATGTGCTCGGCCTGTTCCTTCTCGTCGGCGAGGAGCTCGGCCGCGAGCCTGTCGTCCTCCGCCGGGGTCGACCCCCGCGGCCGGGTGCCGGCGATCGGGACCGTCGTCACCTCCCCGCCCTCCACCCGGACGAGCATCTCGGGGCTGCTCCCGGCGACCACCAGGTCCCCGAAGTCCATGTAGTACATATAGGGGCTCGGGTTTTTTGCCCGCAGCCGCCGGTAGACGCCGAACAGATCGCCGTCTATCCGGCAGGTGAGCCTCCGGGAGAGGACCGCCTGGAAGATATCGCCTGCCGCGATATGCTCCTGGATCCGGAGGACCGCTCCCGAAAACTCCTCCCGGGTGCAGGACGACAATGCCACGACCCCGGAAGGGTCGGGGTCAGCCGGAGCTCGCGGAGCGATGTCGCGTATCCGGGCGATCCTTTTGGCGACTGCGTCCCGGGCCCGGCAGTACTCCACCTCAGGATCGGCCCCGTCGGTGATGAGCAGGTTCCTGATGACCGCGAGCCGCCGCTCCCGGTGATCGAGGGCCAGGCAGTCCAGCGCCAGCATGAGCCGGGCGACGGGTTCTTCCGGGTCCTCCGCCGCATCCGGCCGGACCGTCGGGTAGATAGAAGAGATGAGGTCGTAGGAGAAGTAGCCGGCAAGCCCTCCCGAAAACCTCTGGAGCAGTGAGGGAACGACCCGGAACCGGCCCATGAACGAGCGGACGGCATCGACGGCGTCGGCGGCCTCGATATCCCCGGCAATCTCACGGATGCGGGGGTCGCCGGAGACTGTCGCCGCACCATCGGAGGCTACGGCGACGGTCGCGGCCGGGGCGGTGCAGATGAACGAGTAACGGGCGGCCTTCCCGCTCCCTTCAAGCGACTCCAGCAGGAACCCCGGGCCGTCCCGGAGGGAGGCGTAGAGGTCTGCCGGAGGAGAGGCGGGGAGAGGGATCTCACAAAATAGAGGAACAATGAGAGGCCGGCCGCTCTCTGCCGCCGCGGCGACGACCTCCTCGCACCCCGGCTCAGTGTTCAGCTCTCTTCGAGCTCTGTCCATTCCACCGGCATCACCCCGTCACCGGAAGCCGGGAGAGCGACTCCTTGATCAGCTCCGCCGGGTACTCGTAATCGGCGAGTTTCCCTGCCATGTAGGCGTCGTAGGAGGAGAAGTCGAAGTTACCGTGCCCGGAGTTGTTGAAGAGGATCACCTTTGCGTCCCCGGTCTCCCGGCAGCGGAGGGCCTCATCGATCGCGGCCTTCACCGCGTGGGCGGACTCGGGTGCGACGATGATCCCCTCCGTCCGGGCAAAGGTCATGGCGGCGTCGAAGACCTCGTTCTGGTGGTAGGCGACCGACCGGATCACCCCATCGTGGGCGAGCCGGGAGACAAGCGGCGATGCCCCGTGGTAGCGGAGGCCTCCGGCGTGGATCGCCGGCGGGACGAAGTCGTGACCGAGGGTGAACATCTTCATGATCGGGGTTAACCCCGCAACATCCCCGAAGTCGTAGGCGTAGAGCCCCTTCGTCAGGGTCGGGCAGGCTGCAGGCTCCACAGCGATAATATCGGTATCGGGGTGCTTCCCCTTCATCTTCTCGCCGGCAAACGGGAAGGAGAGCCCGGCAAAGTTGGTACCCCCGCCGACGCACCCGATCACGACGTCCGGGTAGGCATCTACCATCGCAAGCTGCTCCCGCGCCTCCTGGCCGATGATCGTCTGGTGGAGGCAGACGTGGTTGAGGACGGAGCCGAGCGCGTAGTTGGTGTTATCGTGACTCGCCGCGTCCTCGACCGCCTCCGATATGGCGATACCGAGGGAGCCCGGGGTATCGGGGTCGCGGGCGAGCACTGCCCGACCCGACCGGGTCTTCTCCGACGGGCTCGGCAGGCACTCGGCGCCGTAGACCTGCATCATGCTCTTCCGGTAGGGTTTCTGCTCATACGAGCTCCGGACCATGTAGACGGTGCACTCCATGTCGAAGAGGCCCGTTGCAAACGCAAGCGACGAGCCCCACTGTCCCGCCCCGGTCTCGGTCGCGAGCCGCTCGATCCCCTCCTGGCGGTTGTAGTAGGCCTGGGGGATGGCGGTGTTGGGCTTGTGCGAGCCCGGCGGGCTCACGCCCTCCCACTTATAGTAGATCTTTGCGGGGGTTTTCAGGGCGGCTTCAAGCCTTCTCGCCCGGTAGAGCGGGCTCGGCCTCCAGAGGGTGAGGATGTCCCGGACTTCGCCGGGTATATCGATGTAGCGCTCCGTACTCATCTCCTGCCGGATCAGTTCCATCGGGAAGATGTGGCGGAGGTCGTCGGGGACTGCCGGCTTCCCGGTCGCCGGATGAAGGACCGGGGCCATGGGCGTCGGGAGATCCGCCTGGATGTTGTACCATCGTTTCGGCATCTCCCCCTCATCAAGGAGGATCTTCGTCTGCATACCTCATGGTGCACTCTGAACAAATATATACATTGCGGGTCACCTGTGATCAGCAGAGGCTGCGTTCATGCACAAGGGTCGCTGAACACCAGCCCGCCCTCAGCCCCGGGTACGCCTCCGGGAAAAAGGGTATATGGTCACCCCGCCACTGATCGGCGATGTATCCCCTCGCCCATGTCATGGCCGGTGTCCTCATCGGTCTTGTGCTCGCGGCGATCGTCGGCGACCGGCGGGTTGTCGCGCTCGGCGCGCTCGGGGCCGTGCTCCCCGACCCGATCGACAAGCCGATCGGACACATCATCCTCGCCGGGACGGTCAACTACGGCCGGATATACTTCCACGGGCTCACCGTCTTCTTCCTGATTCTCCTCACGGGCCTCCTCCTCTACCGCCACAGGCGCCGGATAGGCCTCCTCGCGGTTGCGGCAGGCATGGCGAGCCACCAGATCCTCGACGGCATGTGGCGGCACCCCGTCGAGTGGTTCTGGCCGTTCCTCGGCCCTCTCCCGCAGCACCACTACTCAGAACACTTCCTCTGGGACACCATCCGGCAGGGACTCGCCCAGCCGAGCGAATGGCTCTTCCTCCTCCTGATCACCGGGTTGTTTGCCGCCTTCTACCGGCGGGAACTTGCGGCCGCCCTCACCCGGCTCACGGGTCCCTCCGCCCGCCGGATGATCTTCACGGCGCTCGGCCTCGTCATCCTCGTCGCACTGGCCGTGGGCTGGCGGTTTCTGCTGTGAGGGGGTCACCCCCGCTTCCGCCACCAGATCGCGGCGTAGGTTGAAGTCCCGGGGAGAGCGAGCCTGCCGTCCTGCCGGATGAGATGTTCGCGGAAGTAATCCCGGAGGACCTCCCGCTGCCCCGGGGTCTCCACGCTCATCCGGGGAGCGAAGTGATCGACCGCGTCCTCCACGGTCGCAAAGGCGACCGTATCGTCCATCGGGCGCATCAGGACGTTTGCGTAGATCCCCATCCCGTAGAGGACGTTGAAGAGGCAGTCGGCCTTCGGTCTCGGGTGATACGGCGCCCCGTGCAGATCTTCCCAGAGCGCAAGGTAAAGCCGCTCCCAGAGCGGCTCGTCGGCGAACCAGTAGAGGTGGACCGACCCGGATTCGGAGACTGCCGCATTCATCGCGGCGAGGGCCAACCGGATATCGGGCATAGCAAGCGAGAACGAGGCGACCACCCGGTCGTAAGGCAGCTGGAAGTCGCGGCCCGGATCGATCTCCTCCCAGAGACCGCGGACGGCGGCGATGGTAGTGATCCCCTCCCGCTCCGCCGCCGCCCGGAGCTCCGCAATCATCCCCTCCGCGGGATCGACCGCCGTTACCGAGGCGCCGGCACGGGCAAGCGGCAGGGCGAGGGTCCCGGGCCCCGACCCGATATCCAGCACCCGGTCGCCGGGAGCGACGCCAAGGTCCCGCAGGGTCTCGGCGACCCGGCGTGCATGATCAGATTCCAGGCGGGCGGCATACCGCCGGGCCTGCTCCCGGTCGCCCCAGAGGTCGGCACCCTCCCGGAACTTCGCGGTCGACCGGTTCAGGGCGAGCCTCCTCCGCCAGACCTCGTTCCAGTCCGGGATCAGAAGATCATTCATCAGCCAGTCGGTCGCCCCTGGAGCGTAAGTAAGTATCCATACGCGCCCCGCGAGCATCCTGCGGCCCCGGGAACACCCCAACCATTATATACGAGGCCGGAGACTGGAATACCTGTGGTGAGTAGTGTGACTGGTGAATCGATGCTTCAGATAACCGTCGATCAACTTGCAAGAACGCTCTGCGCGAGCGCGGTCCTCGGTGCCCCGGTCGAGGCCGGCGATCGGGTTATCATACCGGTCGCCGAGTTCGGGTTCGGGTTCGGTGGTGCGGAAGGCACGGGAGGCAGTAAGGAAGGCAGCCAGAGCGGCGGGTCAGGAACCGGCGGTGGAGGCGGTATATCGGCCGTCGCCCTGATCATCGTCACCAAAGGTGTCGGAGGCCCCGAGGGCATCCAGGTGATATCGCTGAAGAAGAAGAGCGAGATCGCCGAGGTGATCACGACGATCGGGGAGACAGTCGGCCCGCATGTCGCTAAAGCGCTCGAAAAAGGCTCTGAGATGATGATGCAGCGCAAAGGTAGCAAAGGCAAAACGCCCTGGGTATCGGAAGAGGGAAAGGAGATCCCGGTCAGCGGTGAGGAAGAGGCGTAAGGCTCTCTACCCCTCCAATCTATGGTCGCGACCCTTCTCTTCTCCATCCTGCTCGCCGCCGTTGTCATCCTCCTCGCGATTCTCCTTGCTCTCTACCTGATCCCGGTGACCGTCTCGACGGTCGCCGACTGCAGACGGGAGAGCGCCCGGGCGACGGCAATCGTAGCCTGGGGCATCGTGGGGGCGAGGGTCCGGGTCACCGGCGGGGTGCAGGTGTTCGAGGTCCTCCTCGCCGGCCGCCCGATCATGACCCGGGATCTCGCAAAAATAGCCGCCGCCCCGCCGGAGAAGAAGGCAGAGGAGAGGAGACCGGCCCTTCCGTTGAGAGAATACATCGACGCCGCCGGCGACCTCTGGCCCCATCTCCAGAGGATCCTCGCTGCCGTTTACCGGTCCCTCTACCTCGAGACGCTCCGGGGAGATATCACCCTCGGTCTCGAGAGCCCCGCTGATACGGGCGTCGTCTACGGCTACTGCACCGCCGTCCGCTACGCCCTCTGGCCGGCGGAGGCAATCGACTTCGTGATGACCCCGGTCTTCGACCATGAGATCTTCGAAGGCACCTTCACGCTCCGGATGCAGATCCGCCGCCCGCTCCTGATCGTCGTCGCGGTCGTGAGAGTTCTTCTGCAGAAACCGGTCCGGCAGCGGCTCCGCCAGGTATCAGGGAGAGGTGCTCCGGGTGCGTGAGGAGAAGGAGAGCGGCGCCCCCGACCTCGTCGTCGGCGGCGCCCGGAAGATCGGCGGCCGGTGCATCATCCCCATCATCAGGGCGCTCGTTGTGCGGCGGGAGGGGGGCGCCGCGGTCAGCCTGACGCCGGTTGCGCTGCTCTTCGCCGAAGGAGAGGTCGAGTACCTGACCCTCCTCCCGGGAGCGCCCCCGGGAACCGGAGATGCGATCGGCACGCTTCGCGACGATATCGAGCGGGAAAAAGAGAAGTGCGCGGGGTAGATCACCGTCACTCGTGGCGAAGCGCCTGGATCGGGTTTAACTGCGCCGCCTTCCAGGCCGGGTAGAGGCCGGAGGCCGCGCTCGTGAAGATGCCGAACGCCATCCCGAAGACGATGTAGAGGAGACTCGTCGGGTTGAAGAGGTAATCCGGGTTCTCGACGATGACCGCCGTTATCACGTACCCGGCACCGAAACTGAGCGCCCCCCCGATGACGGCACCCACAACCCCGAGGATCAGGGCCTCGTAGATGAACATACGCATCACCTCGTGCCGGCGGGTGCCGATGCTCCGCAGAACGCCGATCTCCTTGATCCGTTCCGTGACCGACATCAGCATCACGTTCAGGATCGAGACCCCGGCGACAAGGAGCGATATCGCACCGATGCCCAACAAGAAGACCGTGATCGAGTCGGCGGCCGCAAAGACGCTTTCGAGGATCGCCTTTGTGTCCATAACGCTGACGACATCCTCCCGCCGGTTCATCTTCTGCTCGATCGACTCCTTGACCGCGTCAAGGTCGTTGATGTCCCGGACCTTCACGACCACCTGGTCGTACTCGTCCTCGTCGTAGTGTCTCGAGTACCAGGAGTAGGGCACGATGATGGCGTAGTCCGGGTTGATGTCGAACCCCATCCCCCGCTCCTTGAGCACGCCAACCACCCGGAGGGTCTCGCCGTCGATCGTGACCCGAGCGCCGAGTTTCAGGCCGGTCTCCTTGCTCATCTCGGCAAGCTGGCTCCCGATCATGCATCCGGTGCCTGTGTCCCTCGGGTAGGCTCCCGCCTCCTTCTCGAGCAGGAGAGGAATATCCCCGGCAGGCATCGCGTAGATCATGGCGCCTCCCCTCTTTTCGCCCACGGACATCTTATCGAAAGTGCTCGCGAACGGTATCGTTATGACCCGGTTAGCGCCGGCCGCCCGGGTGATATCGTCAACCTGCCGTTTGGTGAGTTTGTCGCCGCCTGTACCACTCATCGCCGGGGAGACGACGATTGTATCGCCGACGTCGCTGACCATATCGTTGAACATGAGACCGATGCTGTTGCCAAGGATACCCATCGTGGCGATCGCGACGACGCCGATGACGATCCCGGTGACTGCAAGGGCCGAGCGGAGCCAGTGGCGGCTGACGTTCCGGCGGGCGAGGTCGAGGAAGGTCATGCCAGCCTCCCGTCCACCATCTGGATCGTCCGGTCGGCGTACTCGGTCATCCGGGGGTCGTGGGTGACCATGACGACGGTCTTGCCCTCCTCGCGGTTCATCCGGGCGAGGAGGTCCATGATCGCCGTCCCGGTCTTTGTGTCCAGATTCCCGGTCGGCTCATCGCAGAGGAGGAAATCCGGATCATTCACGAGCGCCCGGGCGATTGCCACCCGCTGCTGCTGCCCGCCTGAGAGTTCGCCGGGTTTGTGGGTGAAATGCGACTCAGTGATCCCCACCGCCCGCAGGACCTCATGCGCCCGCTCCCGGGACCCGTTCCGCCGGCCTTTCAGGATGAGCGGGTACTCGACGTTCTCGACCACCGACAGCAACGGGATGAGGTTGAACTGCTGGAAGATGAACCCGATGTGGTCCCGCCGCATAAGGGTCAGTTCGTCATCGTCCATCCCGCTGATCCGCTTTCCGGCGATGGTGACCTCTCCGGAGGTCGGGACGTCGAGCGAACCCATGATGTTTAAGAGCGTCGATTTCCCCGACCCGGAGGGGCCCATGATCAGGACGAACTCGCCCTTCTCGATCGCGAGATCGATACCGGCGAGCGCCGTGATGTCGCCGGCCGGGAGGGGATAGACCTTCGTGACCGCGTCGAAACTGATGACCGGCATCGTCGTTACTTCCGTCTCCAGGAGTAGTAGATAGCCCCGGCTATACCGAGCGCGACAAGCGCGACGACGATTATGCCGGCGAGCGGTATCCCGCCGTCCCGCTCTTCAAGAGGCGCCGCCGCCGTGCCGCCGGCGACCCCGACCATCGTGGTCGTCGTGTAGCGGTTCCCGTCGTCGTCCCGGTACTCGACGACGATCGGAACCTCCGTTACGTTCGCATCGGCCCGGAACGTCACCTCGAACGAGGACATGTCATCGGGGTCGAGGGTGCCCACAACGTAGACCCGGAACGGGTCGGTGGGGACTGCGGGCGCACCGGGAGTGACGAGCACCGAGCGTGCGGACTCCAGGCCCGCGTTGGATATATCGCCCACGATCCGGTACCCGCCAGCCTCGGGCGTGACCTCGACGTTGGTGACGACGGGATCTGCCTGCCGTTTATCCTCGCCGAAGACGACCGGCAGAGTGAGGTCAGCGGTGTGGGTGTTGATGCCGTTACGCCAGACCACCTGGAAGGTGACGGTCGTCTCCGCTGCCGGGGTCAGGTTGAAGACGGCGGTCCCG
Organism: Methanoculleus sp.; assembly: GCA_023230425.1. Lineage (GTDB taxonomy): Archaea > Halobacteriota > Methanomicrobia > Methanomicrobiales > Methanoculleaceae > Methanoculleus. The sequence continues at coordinate 18,291 of JALNXI010000003.1, forward strand.
GAGCCATCAGACGCCAGAGCGCCGATGAACGCTCCGGTCGGCGTGACGGTAAAGTCCGTCCCCTGCGGGATCACCTGGACGCCGGAGGCGGCGTTCGGGCGGGGATTGCCGACACGGACGGCTATCTCGGCCGTCCGGCCTCCGGAGAAGGCGTCCGGTTTTTTGATCACCGACGCACTGAGCGGGGTGTCCTCGACCTGGACCGGGACCGGGTAGCGGAGGCTGCCGGCGTTGACGAAGTCAAGGACAAACACGGGATAGAACGTTCCCTCCCCGCCGTCAGCCCGGACGGTGAAGGTGAACGTCTTTGCGTTCCCGGCACCGATCTCCCCGACCGACGGGTAGGAGTCGCTTAAGCCCACGACCCCGCTGCCGTAGAGCCGGGCGCTCTTGATCGAGACGGGGTCGGCACCGTTGTTCTGGATCGTCACCGTGAGCGTCCCGGTGTCGCCCTTCATCAGGACAGAGGGGTCGATAGCGGAGGAGGTCACGGCGATGTCGGCAGGCCCTGCAGAGGCCGGTATGGCGACCACTGCGACGGCGCAGAGGAGCGAAATGATAGTCAGGTGAAGGAGTTTCATCTTACAGCCACCCGACGAGTGTGATGAGGATATAGGCAATATAGAGCGCCACCGGTATCCCGACGGTGAGAGCCGCGTCCCGCGTGGAGAGATTGCGCGCGTATTTCATGCCGAAGATCCAGATGTTCGCGCTCCAGAGAACGAAGAGGATGCCCAGGAGGCCGGCGATCTGTGTCAGGGGGTCGGCCGCAATTATGCCTGTCAGGCTCTCGGATATCTCCGCGATCTGCTCGGGGTTTGTTACCGGGGGGATTGTCAGGTTCGATATGACCTGGTAGGAGAAGGCAGTCCCGATGATGCCCCCGAAGATCAGGGGCAGGAGACCGTAGCCCGTAAACTCCAGCGTCCGCGTGAACGATCCTTTGCCCTTGAAGAGCATCGAGAAGATGTAGAAGACAGCGGCGCAGATGATCCATGCCAGGAATCCCCCGATGACGCCACCGACCACGGCGAAAGCCACCCCGATCGCCCCGAAGGCCTGCGCTTCCGCGGGCAGTATGGCGATGACCATATTCACTGCCAGCGCGGCCGCGACAGCACTGATAAGCCCGTAGACGAGCACGATCAGCGCCGGTATCTTCAGGCCCGGCTCGTCCTGCATACGTTCCTCGAAGAAACGCCCGGGGTCGAGCAGCACCCGGATAGATCCAGTATTCATGACGATTGTGCCTCGCATACCCGTAGCAGGCGAGAGGGGATAAACTTTTTCAGGGACGGGAATCCGGGACAACACGGATTTGCGCGAAAAGGACGGTTATTTTCGTCGCAAATTTTCTTCAGGCGGATGAAATGCCGGGTGGCTGTATTGTTGGTAACCCAGTTCCGATCGTGGTAGTACTCCAGGGCAACTATGCATCGCAGATGTCCGGGGTTACCTCACGCAGAAGTGCGCGAAGGACGCGAAGTCTGTGGAGTTCCTGCCTCCCTTCGTGAACTTCCGCGTGAAGCAACTCATGCTGTGTGAGACCCACACGGGGCTATGCAAGAGGCTGCACGCATGAAAACGGCCTCTCCTCAGGCTTGTCCCCGGGCAGTGGACCGTGGTGGGAATCACCCCGGGGGGAGGGGACCTGGGAGGGGACTCGCCCCCACCCCCGCAGGCGGGTACCCGTACGTTCTTCCTCAAAGCCCCCGCTCCCTCCGGAGGAGGGACGGTGCATGGGGATATCCGGGAAAATCCGTGCCCGGGGACGCAAACTCCCGGGTGGTGCGAAACACGATCGATGATCTCCTCCGGTGAAAGTGCTGGTAATTGAGAATCGATGCACTAGAGGTGCCCGAGCTCTTTGAGGCTCACGTAGCCTTTTTTCGTGACGATGACGTGGTCGAGCACCCGTATGCCGAGGATTGACCCGGCCTCGACGAGTTGCCGGGTGATGCTAATGTCCTGGGTGGAGGGCTCCAGGGTGCCTGACGGGTGGTTGTGGGCCAGGATAACCGAGGCGGCGCGGTCGGTGATCGCCTCGGCAAAGACCTCCCGGGGGTGGACGAGACTCTGGTTCAGGATCCCGACGGTGACAATCCGACGTTCGATCACCTCGCCGGCACCGTTGAGTGTTATGCAGAAGAAGTACTCCTGTTTCCTGTCCCGCCACTCGGCGACCAGCGGGAGCACGTCCCCGGGACAGGCGATCCGGCTCCCCGAGACGCCGTCGTCCGCGAGGTAACGCCGCCCGAGTTCGAAGCAGGCCATGATCTCGCAGGCTTTCGCCGCTCCGACGCCTTCTATAGCGAGGAGGGCGTCATACGATGGGCTGCCTTCGGCATCCCTCAGGTACCGTTCGACGTCCCCGGCGACCTGCGAGACGTCACGCCCCTTTATGCCCCGCCCGAGGAGGAGAGCGATCAGTTCGGCATCGCTGAGCGCCTGGGGTCCTCGCGTTGCCAGTTTCTCACGCGGACGATCGCGGTTCGGAATATCGCGCATCTTCTTCATGCCCATTCGGTCCTCCGGGTTACTCAGATTCCCGATTTTGATCCCGGAGCATGTATATGTTGCCAATCGATCCCACACACCGGACGGGTGCAGTGCCGGAAAAGGAGAAGCGAAAGGGGAAAATTCTTCCCCAGGTCGGGGAATTTATCCGGAACTCTATCGAAATCCTTTTGCCTGAAGACCGCTATCACTCACGAAGTGGAACTTCCCTGGAAGAGCGCTGAGGCCTGGTGCAGGAAGGGGCGGACGTACGGTGAGCGTGGGCAGTACGACCGGGCGATCGAGTGCTACGACCGGGCGATAAACCTGGATGCCAACGCTACCGCGGCCTGGTACCAAAAAGGAATCGCCCTCACTACCACCGGGCGCCACCTGGAGGCTGCCGAATGCTTCGACCAGACCATCAGGCTCGACCCGACCTCTGCCCGATCCTGGTACGCCCGGGGACAGGTGCTCTACAACCTCCAGGAGTACCAGGAGGCAGCCGAGTACTGCGGCCAGGCGGTAAAACTCGCACCCGACTCTGCAAGTGCCTGGCTCACCCGGGGGCATGCCTTCAAGAATATGGGGCGAATCCCTGACGCGATCGCCTGCTACGATCGGGTCGTCACCATCGAGCCGGGCCGAATCGAGGCCTGGCTCGCCCGCGGAACGGCGCTTGCCAACGAGCGCCGGTACGACAGAGCGATCGACTGTTACGACCGGGTCATCGCGCTCGACCCCGAAAACGCCGGTGCCTGGTACGCCAGGGGGACGATGCAGATCCTCCTCGCCCGCTACGGCGATGCGCTCGCCTCATTTGACCGGGCCGTCACCATCGACCCGAACCACGCCGATACCTGGTACACCCGGGGATGCACGCTTGCGGCGCTCCAGCGCTATGACGAAGCCGTCGGGTGCTTCGACCGGGCGATCGCCCTCCGTCCCGATGACGCCGATGCCTGGTACAACCGCGGCCGGGCACTACAGCACCTGGAACACTACGAGGAGGCGCTCGTCTGCTATGACCGGGCGTTCCGGATCAGGCCAGATCATACCGGGATCTGGTACCAGAAGGGCATGGCGCTGAAGAGGCTGAGGCGCTACGACATCGCGCTCGCCTGTTTTGACCGGGCGCTCAGGGAGAACACCGCTGATCCGGAGATATGGTACCAGAAGGGCTTTCTCCTCTTTACCCAGAAGCGCTACGAGGAGGCGATCGAGTGCTTCGACCTGGCGCTCAGGATCCGGGCCGACCACACGGACGCATGCTACTATCGGGGCGAGAGTTACTACGCCCTCAGGAACTACGAGGCAGCGACGGCCTGCTACCAGGCCGTGGTCCGGATGACGCCAGAGAACGCCGTCGCCTGGAACAACTACGGAAACGCGCTCTACCGACTCGAGCGCTATGAAGAGGCGCTCGTCTGCTACGAGCGGGCGCTCGGGATCGACCCGGAGAACCAGAGGGTCTGGAGCAACAAGGCAAACGTCCTCTCGATCCTCACGCACTACGACAAGGCGCTCGTCTGCTACGACCAGGAACTCCGGGCGCACCCGGAGAATGCGGACGCGTGGCATAACAAAGGCCTTGCGCTCTTCATCCTCGGGCGCTACGGCGAAGCCCTTGCCTGCTATACGCGGGCGCTCGAGGCCGATCCTGCGAGGGCTGAAGTCTGGAGCATGAAGGGGAACGCCCTCGTGATCCTGGAGCGCTCTGGAGAGGCGCTCGACTGCTATGACCGGGCGCTCGCCGCGAACCCCGATGATGCCGACGCGCTCAAGGGGAAGGCGATGGCCCTTATTTACCTCGACCGATCCGCCGAGGCGGTCAAATGTTACGAGAGGCTGAAGCGGCTGAAGCGGTGAGCGGGGTGTTAACCGGTGCTGCCCCGGGGGGAGGCCGCCCCCGGCAACCTCTCGACCCGGGAAGCTTTTGCCGCCTGGTCTTCGGTGAGCAGGAAGACGCACGGCTGCTCGTACCCCCGGCCTCCCCCTCCGGTCGCCCCGCCTCCCGCGCGATCATCCGCTGTTCCGTTCATGGCGGGCTCGGCGTAGTTGCATACCTTCAGGTAATACATCATCGTGTCCCGGGGGAACGTGACCAGCCGCAGGGGATGCAGGCGGCCGTCGCTGTATGCAAACGTCCAGACGTACTCGCTATCGAATACGATGTTGGCGCCGTTCTCAAGGTGTGCGGACGTGATCGCCCCGTCTTCCCGGGTTTCGGTCCGGAGGAAGACGTCCAGGGCCTCGAAGACTCCAGAGGGGTGCGGTCCAGAACCGGATCGTTCCGGCCTCCATTTCTGCCGGAGGACTATCCGGTCGGACCTCGCGAGATCTGCGTCGTACCATACCGTCTTCTCGTGCCGTACCCCCGAAAAGAGGATGTGCAGCGAATCGACATCCCCACCGGCGTCCGTGCGGATATCGAAGGATTCCAGCCGTACCGCCTCGTTCCGGAGGTCCGCGGCCTCGAGGATCTCCTCCCATACGCCGGTCATCGGCCCCTCCTCGATCTGCAGCGGATGGGCAACCGGAACGCTGATCGTGCCCGTGCAGCCCGAAGAGATCGCCATGATCCCGAGGGCAAGCGCCAGCAGGACCAGATTGCCTCCTCTCATTGTTCCGCCACTTCCCTGGTTCCCGCCGGCGCCAGTGTCACCCCGGTGATGACCGGCAGGACCACAGCAAGTTTGATTTCAATCTGCTTCATCATGGGTATCAGCGTTTCACGAAAAGGAGTTCAGTACAGCCCCTTCCCGAGTTCCGGGACCGCCGGGACGTACTGGAAGAAGGTCCCGGTCTCGTTCTCCCCTTCCGCGGTGCCGTGGAAGTAATAGGTCGGTTTGAGGTAAGGCTGTTTGTCGGGGAGGGCAGTCTGGCAAGGATATCCAGCCTGGATGATCCGACTGCATTCGAAGTCGAAGTGGCGTCTGTTCCTGGTGCTGTCTGTTGCAGGCAGGTCAGTCCGACACCTGCGACGATGAGTCCCAGCGCAACGATTGCGAATCCGGTTAATAACGCCTTCCGGCTCATTGTTTTTTCTCTTGTACCCATCATGGCAATCAGGACCTTCACGCAAGCGGCAAACCCCATGACTGCGATAAAAATGGATCAGGTGAGAACCTGCACCTCAGAGGGATCGACTGCCGGTAC
>JALNXI010000134.1 GCA_023230425.1 Methanoculleus sp.
AATCCGGGCGCCCGGATGGGGATCGCAATAACCCATGGGCCCTTCCGCCCGGTTAACACCCCTATAATGCAGAGGTACCATTTAAGGATTTAGTCGGCCTGCTCCTGCTGAAGGGTTGGGCTCAGAGGTCCGGGGGGCTAACAGCAGTATTTCCAGTCCCGGAGAGGTTGAAAGCGCCAGACGAGATGCTCCCCGGGGCAGGGCACCGGGGACTACCTCTGATCCCGATGCAGCCGTCCTGAATCCTATGTCGTGTTGTTGACCGGCAGCACCTCGAGGCCCGACAGGTCTACGTCCCCCGCCATGGTCCCCTCAATCAGAACCGGCTGAGCGGCATCGGAGAAGATCCTGCCGGAATACGTGACATTCCTGTTATTCACGATGTACACCAGCGTCTGTGGTCGGTCTCCTGATGCAGCAAGATCGATGACCGAGTTGGAGATGCCCACCTTGATCGTCGAGTTCACCGGGAGTTCCCCCTCGGGGCACCCCAGCACCGCTCCAATACCGTCTATGCCTGCGGGATCGGTCATGGTGAAGTTCCTGATGAGCACATTCGCTGCGCCGCAGACGAAGAGGCCCCACCCGTTCGCGTCAAGACTGCTACAGTGGTCCATGACGACAGAAGGGTTTGTCGAGACCGGCATCGACTGGAGTATGCAGTAGGCGATGGGTCGTGCTGAGGGCTCGACAGTCGGGACACGCCCGGTTTCGCTCTCGGTACAGTTGTACAGGAGCATCCCGTCCGGGTTGATGATAAAGAACCCGAACGCACTGTTCCCCTCGGCCCGGCAGTTTATCAGGGATATCCGCCCCCCGGGGAGATAGAAACCGGACCCGAAGTAGTCCGGGTCACCCACCAGGTAGGTATCGGGACAGGGCTTCTGTCCGTTGTTCCGGCTCGAACAGTTGATGAAGACGCAGTCCCGCTTTCCGGGGTCCCACTCGAAGTGGAACCCAGATTCAAGGCTCCCCTCGGCAGAAGAGTTGCTTACCCGGAGGCCCTCGATGTCGTTTAACTCCGCAAAGTCAAACCCGGTCACCCAGGGGTTGAACGCGCCGTACCTGCCGCAGTTGAGCGCTGTGCAACTCTCATAACGGACGTCGCGAATTGTTGTATTCTCCGATCCCCAGGCGTTATGGAGGAACCCATACGTCCCGGTATCCACGGCTCTGCAGTTTGTGAACTCGACATCTTCGAGGACGGGGGCGTAGACATTTGGGTTGTGGAGCAGGAGGAAGACCGCCTGGGTGCTCGCATCGGCGGTGCCCGTGACGTTGTGGACCTTCGCGTGGCTCGCGTAGATAGTGAGGACGCCGAGCCACCGGCCAAGGTCGAGAGTCGTGTCCGTGCTCATGTTTGTATAGTCGGCCCCAGCGATGTGAAACTCGGCCAGAGTGACACGCTCTTCCGAGACGTTGAGCCTCCCGTTCCGGCTGAACTCAAGAAACGTCGCACCAGGCCCCTGGCCGAGGAGCGTCGTGCCTGCAGGCGGGATGATGCTCCCGGAGCAGTTGAACGTGCCTTCAGAGAGGGCGACCGTACCGCCATCCGGCAGTGCGGCGAGCGCCGCCTGGATCTCCACCTGGTCGTCGAGGCCGTCACAGATGTAGTTTGCCTGTGTCCTTGTTACAGGGCTGCTGTCGCCTGCCGACACAATGAGCGGCGCCACCGGCGCTGCAGTAACACCCTGGACGAGCAGAAGGCCGATAATCGCGCCGACCAGAAAAACGATCGACCGGCATGGGCCGGCGGGATGTGTCCCGGGGCGGTCTGTCACCCATTTAAGCAGGCGGGTTGTCATAACACTCCTCGGATTATCGTACAGGCTGCTCAGCACACCGCATCGAGAACTTCACCAGCCCATCACGGAACTACCAGTTCAGCCACCCCCGTGACGCCGACCTCACCGGCACAACAGGACGGCCACCAGGCAGACCCGGGTATCGCCCCGGCATCGAGAACGGTCCGGCACGATCGGGGCGCGGCCTATTATGAGCATATAATTATAAAAATTAATGGGTGATGAAACAGCCATACCCCTCCCAGGATTCGGGTTTCAGACCGCACGGGAGAACTACCCGGCATAGGGTTTGCCTGCACGCCGGGCTTTCGGGGCAGTGACGGGTCTGGATGCCGGGGAGAACACCCAGTTTCTGCAGATCGATGATCCGCGGCCCGGATCGTTGCCGGATGCAGGAGGCGGAGGAGAGGGGCCGGACTGACCGAGTAGCGCGGTGATGCGGGTCGCCGGTGGAATTGTATATATTGGAATACAATATTTATTAGCATATGTCCGGAAAGAAGGAAGTCACCATCGGGATCACCATCAACCTCGAGAACTACGAAAACCTCCGCCTCGAGGTCGAGGGCGATGTAGAGACCCGTGAGGATGTAGACGACCTTATCACGTTCCTCGACGGGATGCTTGCCCGGCTCGGACGCGGTGATCCGGCGACTGCCGAGCGGGTGGATGCATACCGCCGGCGCGTCCTGAAAGCCAGGCCTGCAGAGTTGCAGGCACCGGCCGCGAGACCGGTACCGGAGGCGGAAATTGCCGTCCCGGCAGCTGCACCGGCGACCCCGGGGACAGAACCGGCACACAGAGAGGAGAGAGCCTGCCCCCCTCCCGGCACCATCGAGACGGCAATCCCACCGGCACCGGAGCACCCAGAGCCGCCCCGGGTTCCCGAACCTCCTGCAAAACCGGAGGAGAAGGCCCCGATGCAGCCGGAGGCGGCCCCGGAACAGGCACCGCCCGTGCAGGTTCAGCCACAACAGGAACCAGTCGCAGCAAAGCCACTCGCAGCTCCGGCAGAGGATGTCTGCGAGATGTGCGGAGCAGAAGTGACGAAATCGCAGGCAAAACTCTCACAGCTCTTCATGAGTAAGAAACTCTGCAAGAAGTGCATGGAACAGCCGTAAGGCCTGCTAGGCCCGCGCGATGAGGAAATAGCAACCTGGAGGTTATATATACTACAATCCCCGAGGATAGTATAATGAAGAAGAACCTGCTCATGTGGGACGAGACGCTTTTTCGGGATCCCGAGGTCTTCGAGATCGATTACGTCCCTGAGCAGTTCAATCATCGTGATGCCCAGATCCAGGAACTCGCTTTCCAGATCCGGCCGGGCCTGCGGGGTGTCCGGCCCCAGAACACCATCTGCCGAGGCCTCCCGGGGACCGGGAAGACGACAAGCGTCAAGAAAGTCTTCGCTGAGATCGAGGAGACCACAAAGAAACTGGTCCCCGTCTACATCAACTGCCAGATCGACAACACCAAGTTCGCCGTCTTCTCACAGATCTACCGGCGGGTCACCAGACGCCCGCCGCCGGCGTCAGGCACATCATTCAAACAGGTCTTTGACGCCATAGCCCGGGTTCTCCTGCGGGAGGAGCAGGTGCTCCTGGTGGCGCTGGACGACGCAAACTACCTCCTCTATGAGAACGAGATTAATCAGGTGCTCTATCCTCTGCTCCGCTCTCACGAGGCCTATCCGGGTGTCAGAATCGGTGTCGTCGCTATCGTCAGCGATATGTCCGTCAGCCTGCAGACCGAGGTGGACGCCCGGGTGGCATCGGTCTTCCGGCCCACCGAGATATACTTCCCCCCCTACTCGGGAGAGGAGATCCACGGCATCCTCGAGGAGCGGATCCTGCAAGGGCTCTACCCAAACGTCCTCCGACCCGAGATGCTGGATCTCGTGGTGGAGCAGACGATGAAGAGCGGCGACCTCCGCGTCGGCATCGACCTTCTCAAGCGGGCAACCCTGAATGCCGAGAAAGCAGCCCGCCGCTCGGTCGAGCGGGAGGACATCTGCAAGGCCTACGAGGTTTCCCGGTACCTGCACCTTGCATTCTCGCTCAGAGCGCTCAGGGCCGAGGAACGAGAGGTGCTCGGCAGAATCGCGGAGATGTCGGTTCGTGATGATCAGGAGATGAACGCCGGCGACGTCTACCGTTTTGTTAAAGAGGAAGTGAGGGTCAGTTACACCAAGTATTACGAGATGCTCCAAAAGTTCGACGCGATGCGGATCTTAAACCTCCAGTACCGCCAGGGGAGGGGACGGACCCGGCTGATCGGTCTCCGTTACGATCCCAGACGTGTATTGGAGCACCTGGGGCAGGAGCAATCGTTTTCATAATCCTTATCTATTTCCCCGCCGTTTGTACTCTGATGAGGTTTTCCACATGCTCAGCGTAAACGAATTGGCACTGGATATTTTTGAGGAACTCTTCGAATACGCCGAGGAGTTCCATGCCGTCCCGCACGAGCTCGACAACGGAGCACGCATCGTTGACTGCGGCGTCAGCACCACCGGCGGGTATCTGGCAGGAAGACGGTTTACCGAGATCTGTATGGGCGGGCTCGGTGAGGTCGACATCACGATGGGCCGGATCAGGGACATCCCGATACCGTTCATCGAGGTCAGCACCGACTTCCCGGCCATTGCATGTCTCGGCGCCCAGAAGGCGGGCTGGACGGTCAACGTCAACAAGTACTTCGCCATGGGCAGCGGCCCCGCGCGGGCGCTCTCCCTGAAGCCCAAGCATACCTACGAGGTCATCGACTACGAAGACGAGTTTGACTACGCAGTCATCTGCCTCGAGAGCGACCACCTCCCGAACGCTGGCGTGATGGAGAAGATCGCCGACGCCTGCAACGTCGATGTCGCCAACACCTGCGCGGTCGTCGCCCCCACGGCATCGATCGTCGGCTCGGTCCAGGTCGCCGGCCGCTGCGTCGAGACCGCGGTCTACAAGTTGAACGAGCTCGGCTTTGACACAAAAAAGATTACCGCGGGTATCGGCCATGCTCCGATCGCCCCCGTCAAGAAAGACGGCACGAAAGCGATGGGCAGCACCAACGATGCTACGATCTACCACGGCAGCATCATGCTGACGATGAACGCCCCCGAGATCAAGGACTACCTTGACAGGATACCGAGCAACACATCCCGGGGATACGGAAAGCCGTTCTACGATATCTTCAAGGAAGCCAACTTCGACTTCTACCAGATCGACACCTCACTCTTCTCTCCGGCCGAGGTGGTCATCAACGAGCTCTCCGAGGGTATTGTCTACCATGTGGGAGCCGTCAACCCCGACGTGACGTTAAAGTCCTTCGGGTTCATCTAACCTATTTTTCAGGCGGTGCCCGGGCACCGGGAGTTCCCGGCAGACAACACGTTTATCCCTCACTGTGCGAAACATTGTAAAGCATCCATAGGGCCTGTGGTCTAGCCGGTCATGACGTCGCCCTTACACGGCGAAGATCGCCGGTTCGAATCCGGCCAGGCCCATGATTCTACCTCCTTTTGCGACATTAGAACCAGACTGCGCGGCGGTACCTTTCTGAGTTCAAAAACCGCGTTATCGAGCAATCGGGACGCGTTAACGCCGCATTTCTTCAAATACTCGTAAGTTTCCGGCGATACTGTTGTGTGCACCCGTTTCCTAATTCGATGGTTAACGGTTGTTTTCTCCTTTTCTCCTGTTTTCATGTTTCTTTTCTCCTGTCCGGACACATCCGGACATATGTAGGATGGCTTAGTCTCTGCTTAGACCGTGATAAAGAGATAGTGACAAGGGTTTCAAAGGTGGTTTACGGGGGCGAATAGTTGGTCACCACCTCTTTAAGAGACAATGCTTGCCATGTACCGACTGGTCAACTACCCCCCCCAATGGAGGGGCTTGCAGCTGGGGCCCCTTGCGGGGCACAGGGCTGCACTTTAATCGGTGCGAAGGTTGACGGTTCAAAAGTCGTCCTTATTCGCACGGGCCGGTTGACGCGGCCCCTACCGATTATC
>JALNXI010000135.1 GCA_023230425.1 Methanoculleus sp.
TACGGCGGTTCCTGCTCCCGTCCACCGCCCGAGATAACCTCCTCTGAGCCCGGCGGAGCCGCTTCGCGGCCTTCCTGACGTTGTGGGGGTGCGGGAAGACTTTGCCCTCGGTATCGGTGGAGAAGTTCTCCAGGTTCAGGTCGATCCCGACCGCCCGGGTACCGGTCGTCGGCTCCGGGGTATCAGGGGTCTCGGAGATGATCGCCACGAACCACCGGTGAGCGCGAGTGTGCTTGATCACGATCTGCTTGATCGTTCCCGGCACCGGGCGGCTGAGTTCGATCCGCAGCTCCCCGATCTTGCTCAGCTAGAGACGGTTGCCCGTGAGCTTGAACCCGGTCTGCTCGTAGATCATCGAGTGAACCCCCTTCTTCCGGAGCTTGCCGACCTTTCTTCCCGTAGCCTTCATGGCTCTCAGGGCTTTCAGGTTGTGAGCGATCTGCTGGACAACATTCTGCAGCACCTTGCTGTGGACTTCCTTCAGCTCGGGGTATTCTTCTTTCAGTTTCGGGAGACAGGAGTCCCGATACACCTTGTTCTCAAGACACCAGTTCCGGACAAAGGAGCACCTCGCAAACCCGGTGAACAGCCTCCCAGCAACCTTCTGCGAGGGGTAGACCCGGTACCGGGTGACGTGTCGCATTGTGGGCTCCAGGGATCCGTGGGTACTCATCTGGCTATAAAGTATCCCGGGCGGGGTGAAAGTGAACGGACCAGGGGGGGCAATGCATCCCCACGGCTCAAGCCGGGGGCTTGCCGGCACCCCTTGAACCCCGGATCTGCAAAGGCTTGAGGCGTTAGCGGGAAGTAAGTCGTGTTCTTCTTACTTCCCGAACGGGTCGGGAGCGCTGCGATCGCCGGGGCCGGGAGCCCTTCGCCTTTGTGGGTTGGAATGAACCGCACAGGCCCGGGGCCGGCGGCGAGAAGCGCCTCAAGGGTGCCAGGTTCAGGCCGGCCGATGTCGTTTGGGTCGGAGACGCCGACCCCCGAGCCGATGACTGCGTAGCGTGAGCCGAGCATCCCGACAAGGTGGGCCCCTGCCGGCCACCACACGTAGAGGTCGGTGCCCCATTGCCATTGCACCTTTCCGCGCCGCAGATGCTCGTTATGCGCGAAGGCGAGCACCTTCCCCTGGCCACGCTCACGCGACACTATGTACGCCAGGTTATCCGCCATCATCGCGTCGCGCATGCCGAGAAGATGGGCAACCCGGTCGCCCGACGTTTGCGCGAGCGCTGCATGGTAGTTCAGCAACTGCCGTGCGACCACTGCATACTACACGGCTTCCAGATAGCGGTCTTCGCCGCTCTTCGCCACCAGTTCGGGACGGCGTCTCTGCAGTTCCGAGATAAGGTCCTCCGCCTCGACCCGGAGCGCGGTTGCGGCCGGCGACTGGCCGATAGACTTCGTTGGGTCGAAGATTGTAGCGGGGTCCTCCCAGTCGGAGTCCTCTCCCAGAAGCGGGTCGATCCGGTCGCGATACTCCCTGCCTGCGGCACTATCAATCGAGGCGAGGTAATCGAGGACGAAATGCAGGACCCGGCTCGGGCTGTCGGTGCTGCCCATCTCAGTCGGACTATCAAAGCCATAGAACCGGAGTTTGATGCGATGGGAGGGATCGGCGTTGTACGCCCGCATCCACTCCACGAGTTCCCGGTTCGCGTCGAGCCGGCCGAAGCCATGGCTGAACCCGGTCTCCTGCACAGCCTCGTACGCTGACGGGCCGCGACCGGCCACGTACTCGTTCACGACGTGTGCCCGGGGGAAACTGCTCTCTATCGCGATGGCGCTGTATCCATGCGCCTCTACGAGGCGCCCAAAGAGCGGGTTCCGGAGCATGAGAATATCCTCCCCACCATGGAGAGCGCTTCTCCGAAGCCGAGCAGTTCCACCGGGTCGCCGAGGGCGGCCATCATCGCATCGACGGCGGCGTCGAAGGTTCCGGGCGAATCGAGAGTGAACGGGATCGTTTCGTGTCTGGTCCAGTCATCGAGTGTTGCGTACGCGGGAGTGGGATGGACATAGTTACCTCAGGCGCGCTGAAGGGCGGGTTCTGCGTCAATAGCACAAGGGAGATGGTAGTATATTAATATCTGATACTGCGCTGCAAAAATGAATATGACCCAGGCACAACCTCGTGTAGTCTCTTTCTCTCGGACCATCGAGATGTGGGAGGTCCGGCAACGCCGCTCGGGCATCGCCATGCTAACGCTGGGGTGTTCTTCTTTATACCTTTTCTGTCACGTTCCTCTACACGTCAGGACCCCCATATTGGTTCCGCGCGAAAAACCAGATTTCACGGGTCAAGAAGAGTGGCTGCACGGGGTGAAGAACAGCAGTGTCTGGAGGTATCTGTCCGGGAAGAACAACCAACGGGTCCGCCAAAAAAAGGTTTTCGGAGGTAGGTTTCGGGGTAGAGCGTGGTCCTACAACTGCACCTGGGAGAGTGCGTCGTAGACGATCTTCCTGTAGAGGTCCGGCTGCGTCCCGTACTCCTCCTGGGCCTTTTTGGAGTCTTCGGTGGTCCCGAACGCATCGAGCCGGTCCAGGGTCTCGCGGGCGGTATCGAGCACCCAGAGGTCGCGGGTGTCGCGGTCCACGACCGAGATCGACTCCACGCGAACCGAGACCAGGCAGGTCCCGTCCGGGGTCGTGTAGAGGTTCGGCTTGCCGACGACGGCGACGAACGCCGGCGGCTCGATCCGGGCAAGCTGCTGCATCGCCTCGGGCTGGTATGACCCTGCCATGATGAAGAAGGTCCCCGTCGGGTCGACCACCCGTCCACGGTAGAAGATGTTCTGGTCGCCCTGCCGCTGCTTCTCCGTGAGGGTCCCGACGACGAAGATGCGGTTGCTCCGGATGCCGCTCGGGAGTATGACGTAGGTCGGACTCTTCTCGTCATCGCCGTCCTTGAACTGGTAGCGGGTCTCCCGGAGCTCGGATGCGAAGACCCTGCGTGCCGGTTCACGCTCGTATGTGGCCTGGGGGCTCATGCCGGCTCACCCCCGGCACGGTTCAGCAGTGCAGCCAGTTCCTCTGGCTGGAACGTGACCGGGGTGCAGGAGTCGACGAGCAGCCTGCCCCCGAACTCGCTCCCCGCGCAGGTGTAGTAGCGCCCGAGCACTGTGTTCCTGATGCGGTAGAAGATCTCGTCCATGCCGATCGGGTTCGACTCCGCGATCCCGATAGCCTCGTCGAGGCTGATCCCTACGAGTCCTTCGACGATCTCGCGCTGCATCAGGATGTTCCGGGCGCGTATGCCGTCGTCCAGGACCGCTTTCAGGCGGAGGTCGTACCTGAAGTTGGGCTGGATCTCGTGCACCGGGCAGTAGTTCTGCCGGGAGAGGGTCCGGTTGCACCCCTCGACGGGGCAGCGCTTGATCAGGCCTGAGCCGGGAGCGACATGGACGAGAGCGCCCTGAATCTCGGTCTCGTTTCGCCCGACCTCGATATCTCCCTCGTCCGATATATACATCGCTGTGTTCAGGGCCAGGGAGAGCCTGCCGTTGTATTCGTCGACGGTAGCATAGAAGATGTTGTAGACGGTATCAAGATCCAACTTCTCCTTGCCGAGCGGCTCCTCTGGAGCCGCCGGGTCGGTCCCTCGCGAGGTACCGGCTCCGTCCTCTTTCCAGATGACGAACTTGATGGTGCCGCTCTCATCGCCGAGGAGCCCTGTCTGGAGCATCCGGTCGTGGGATACTTCCCAGTCCTGGATAACCTTGGCCCGCACGCTTCCCACACCCGACTTCAACTCTGTAATAGGCGTTATCGAGGGGAGGAGCGGAACATCCTTCTCCATCCGGGAGATGGTGGTGCCCGAGTGGATCTTCAGATTCGGTGCGCCTTTATACTCGTCGACGACCGCGGACTCGATCCGGTACCAGCGACCGTACTCCATCGCAGGGGCGTTCGCCCGGGTCCAGGTCACGAAGCGCATGGCGCCGCTCGAGTCGGCTACGATCCCGGTCTGCGCGATCGAGGGCGAGAGCGATGGGGTCAGGGCAACGATCTTTCCCTCGATCGTTACCCACTCGCCGGGAACGATCTCGCTTATCGGTCGGAGCTCCGTGGAGTTGCTCCCAACACCGGTGAGGTTATACTCGCGGGCGAGATCGCCCGTCACCGTCCGCTCGGCCTCGGCGATGTTGACGCCGAACTCCTCGACGAGACGATGGAGGCGTGATTCGATCTTCTGCCGATCGGGCTGTGCACCTTTTGCTTCAAGTTTCCGGGAGATTCTCTCTGTTACCTCAGATAGGCTCATACTTACATCTCCAGTCTGTACTTTACATTACCAGGGTATTAAGGCTCGGCGTGCGGTGTGAAAGTGAAACTGGACCATCGCCATGGAAGGCCACTGATACGGCCGACCGGGGAAGAGCGCGGTGACAGCGGCCCGTCTCCATTTTTCAGGCCACGCGACGTCGAGGGACCGGAAGGCGTCTCCTCGCCGGAGAGATAGGGTCTCTCTTATCCACAGGGGCACTCCCGCCCGGCAGAGGCGGCCGCATGCACCGTTTCCCTCTCCGGGGCCGAATCGTGCGATCTCTGCGCCCCCTTCTTTAACGTATATATAGGGGCAGGGACAACATCAGCTAGTATGGTATTAACTGCGGACAGTACAATCGCGGACCTCCTTCGGGAGAAGCCCGAATCGGCACAGGTACTCTTCCGGTTCGGAATGGGTTGCCTTGGCTGTGCCATCGCAAATAACGAGACGATCCGGGAAGCCGCCCAGGCCCACGGCGTCCCTCTCGAAGAGATGCTTTCCGCCCTCGGCGTTGCCGAAGCGTGAAGCCGGTAGCGTTCTACCTTCGCGCGGGGTTGAAGGCGGCATGAGCGAGAGGGCTCCCTCCGCAAGGGGGAGGTGATAGCGGCGCCCCTTCTTCAGGATCATACACTTTCACCCTGCACGGCTTTTCTTTATGTCAGAGGAGGTTCCACCGAGTAGTATCGTATGATGCGAGGGTACCGGTTGTATCCGTCGAAGGATCAGGGAGTCCTGATCAGCAAGCACCTTGGGTGCTGCCGGTTCGTGTACAACTGGGGGTTGAACCTCAAGAACGAGGCTTACCAGAACGACGGGGTGAGTCTCTCCGCGTACGATCTCCACAAACGTCTCCCGGCTCTCAAGGTGGAGCATCCCAGGCTCAAGGAGGTCAACGCCCAGCCCCTGCAGCAGTCGATCACCCACCTTGCTCGTGCGTTCACGAACTTCTTCGAAGGTCGTGCGGAGAAACCGGTCTTCAAGAAGAAGCACAGCCCGGAGCAGTCGTTCACGGTACCGCAGTCGTACACCGTAGACTTCGAGCGAGGTACCATGAAACTCCCCAAGATCGGGGCGGTCAAGACGGTCTTCCACCGCAGGTTTGCGGGGAAGACGAAGTCCGCGACGGTCACCCGGACCTCTGCCGGCCGGTATTTCATCAGCATCCTGGTGGATGGCGGGCAGAAGCCTCCCGAGCCCGCCGTTCCGATCCCGGAGCAGACGGTCGGGATCGACCTGGGGCTCACGCATTATCTCTTCTCGACTGGTTCGCGAAAACCAAGCGTTAGCGGTGGAAACCCTGAACGTGGACGGCATGGTGAAGAATCACGGTCTGGCGGGAGCCATCAGCGACGCCGGGTGGGGAACGTTCGTTTCGATGCTGGCATACAAGTGTCAGGAAGCAGGGAAAACCCTGCTCCGGATCGGGATGTTCGAGCCCTCCTCGAAGACCTGTTCGGTCTGCGGTTACCGGAAGACCGACCTGACGCTCAAGGACCGGGAATGGACCTGCCCGACCTGCGGGACGCGCCACGACC
>JALNXI010000136.1 GCA_023230425.1 Methanoculleus sp.
TCGAGGATACCGGCCGGGCGCACCTCGTGCAGTATGCGGCCGTTCTTCCACCACTACGAGCGGGGGGCCTTTCCGGGGAGATCTCCACGGGAAACGCTGGAGATGCTGCCCGGAAGAACTTCCTGCTGCCGGGGATCCAACAAAGCCAATCTCTTGATTCCGTACCCCGTGGTGAGCCGCGGGGTACTCATGTCGAAAACCGAAGATTAATACAGTATTCCAGCATGGATAAAATGCTCAATGACATATTCATGGTAATCCGGAGACGGAAATCTGAATACGATTCATCCCGGGGGCCCGTTCTGCATAGAAATTACTATTTGCAGTGGCGAATATAGTTCCCTCTATCCAAAAGAGCCTCAGGGAGAGTTTATGCTCACCGGAATTATCCCTCATGGGGCTGACCGACACATATCAACAGTAGTCGGGAGTCCTGCAGCACGCCGGACCCGCGAGACATAATTCGAGAAAACCCATGCCTGAACGAGAGGTAGAAATTTCATCCAAACCCGATGAGGGCGCTGCTCCGGATGGAGAGCCGGAGCAGGCAACTTCTTCCGGCACCCCGGCCTTCACCGTCGGCATCGGGGCATCCGCCGGAGGTCTCGATGCACTCGAGAAGTTTTTCACCCACCTCCCGCCGGATACGGGGATGGCCTTTATCATCGTCACGCACATGGACCCGAGCCGCCCCGGCATGATGCCGGAGATCCTCTCGCGGTTTACGAAGATGCCGGTCCATGAGGCCAGCGACGGCATGACGGTGAGAGCAGACACGGTCTACATAATCCCATCCGACGCCGATCTCTCCATCATGAACGGCACGCTCTTTCTTAACCCCCCGGAGAAGACCCGGGGGGTCAGGATGCCGATCGACTCGTTCTTCCGGTCGCTTGCACAGGACCAGGGGCGTAAAGCCATCAGCCTCCTCCTCTCAGGCATGGGCTCGGACGGCACGTTCGGCATCCGGGCCATCAAGGAGCACCTCGGTACGGTGATGGTGCAGGATCCCAACACAACCACATTCAAAGCGATGCCGGAGAGCGCGATCGCGACCGGGATGGTGGATTTCATAGCCTCGGCAGAGGCGCTTCCGGATCACCTCCTGAAGTACGCCGGTACTGCAGTTTCTGCGCCGGGGAGCGGGGAGGCCCTTGACGAGGAGTCAGAGGCCGCTCTTTTAAGGATACTCATGCTGATCAGGACCCGGACCGGCCATGACTTCTCTGGATATAAGAGGAATATGATCTACCGCAGGATCGAGCGGCGGATGAACATACACCAGCTCTCCCGGGTCACGGATTATATCCGGTACCTGCAGCAGGCGCCCCAGGAGGTCGCAAACCTCCACCGGGACCTCCTTATCGGAGTTACTCAGTTCTTCCGGGAACCGGATGCCTGGGATGCCCTAAAGCAGCACATCCTCTCCGATCTCCTGCCCGACCGCCCGGAAGGTACGGTGTTGCGGGTGTGGGTCCCCGGATGCTCGACGGGCGAGGAGGCCTTCACGCTTGCCATCATTCTCCGCGAATGCCTTGACTCGGATCCGAAGTACAGCACGATGCAGATGCAGATCTATGCGACCGATCTCGATGCGGAGGCAATAGACAAGGCCAGGTTGGGACGTTATTCCGTAAACATCGGTGCGGACGTTGCACCTGAACGGCTCGAGCGGTTCTTCGTGCGGGAGGAGGACGAGTACCTGATCAAAAAAGAGATCCGGGATTCGATGGTCTTTGCGGTGCAGAACGTCATCTCGGATCCGCCGTTCACCCGCCTGGACATCCTCTGTTGCAGGAATCTTCTCATCTACTTCACCGCCGATCTCCAGAAGAGGATCATCCCGATATTCCACTACGCGCTTTCGACCGGCGGCCTCCTCTTCCTCGGATCGGCAGAGTCCATCAACGGGTTCGTTGACATCTTTCAGCCTCTTGATACGAAGTGGAAGATCTTCAGTCGCCGGGCTGTAGGGCAGCTGCAGGCCCGGCCGGTGGAGTTCCCGACAAGGTCTGTGCCCGGGCACGCACCCGCACCGGGCGAAGGTGCCCGACCTGAAGAGATTCCTGTCCCCACGCTTGCCAATCAGCTCCTCGTCGACCTCTTCGCGCCGCCGACGGTCCTCATCAACCCGGCAGGAGATATCGTCTACTTCC
Source organism: Methanoculleus sp. (assembly GCA_023230425.1). Lineage (GTDB taxonomy): Archaea > Halobacteriota > Methanomicrobia > Methanomicrobiales > Methanoculleaceae > Methanoculleus. Next base: position 2,157 of record JALNXI010000136.1, read on the forward strand.
ACGGAAAGACCACACGGTACCTGGAGCACCCCGGCGGGAAGGCGACCTTAAACATCTACGTGATGGCGCGGGAAGAGATCCGGCGGGAGCTTGCACCCGCCGTCCGGGCCGCTCTTAACGAGGACCGGGAAGTCCAGATCCGTGATATCGAACTGATGAGAGGTGGGAGAACCGAGAAGCTCGATATCCGGGTCACCCCGGTGCATATCCCCGGTGGAGGGGTTCCTCTCCTGATGGTCGCGTTTCAGCGCGTCGTGCCCCCCGCACCTGCGGGTGGGAGCCCCGTTCCCGACGGCGTTCCCCGCTGCAGGGAACTGGAAAACGAGCTGAAGATCTCGAGATCACGTCTCCAGGCGACCGTCGAGGAGATGGAGGCCTCGCAGGAGGAGATGCGGTCGATGAACGAGGAGATGCAGTCCACGAACGAGGAACTCCAGAGCACGAACGAGGAGTTGATCACCTCTAAAGAAGAACTCCAGTCGCTCAACGAGGAGCTCCTCACCGTGAACGCCGAACTGCAGAAGAAGATCGAGGAAGCCGCGACATCCCAGGAAGATATGCGAAACCTGATGAATTCCACCCAGATCGGGATCATCTTCCTTGATAGCGACCTTCGGGTGCGGCGGTTCACGCCCAAGGCAACTGCGCTCGTAAACCTGATCCCGTCCGATATCGGCCGGCCGATCACCGATCTCGTCAGCCACCTCGTGGAGACGGACATCGGACCGAAGGCCCAGAACGTGCTTGAGACACTCATCCCGCAGGAGGGCCCGGTGGAGTCCCGGGACGGGGACTGGTACCTGATGCGTGTTCTCCCCTACCGGACCGCGGAGAACCGTATCGACGGGGTCACCATCACGTTCCTGGATGTGACCCGGATGAAGCAACTGGAGCGTTCGGTCGTGCATGCCCGGAACTACGCCGAGAATATCGTCTCGACAGTCCGCGAACCCCTGCTTGTCCTCGATGCAGACCTGCACATCGTCTCTGCGAACCCCTCGTTCTACCAGCTCTTCCGGGTGAGCAGAGAGGAGACCGTGGGAAAGCCTCTGTACCTCATCGGAGACCGGCAATGGGATATCCCGGCACTCCGCCGGCTGCTTGAGGATGTTCTCCCGAGAGACACCTACTTTGAGAACTATATGGTCGAACACGATTTTCCCGCAATCGGTCGCCGGAAGATACTGCTGAACGCACGGAAAGTGGCGGGAGAACACCCGGGAGATGCGCTGATCCTGCTCGTCATGGAGGATGTCACCGGCCAGCCGTGCCCGGAAGAGCAGGAGAGCCGGCCGGAGACCTGAATGGGAGAAGAACGATCTGCCGGAGAACCTACGATGGAGACCCTGAGTGAGGCGGACCTCCGGTCTCTCTACGAGGAGCTCCGCGTGCACCAGATCGAGCTTGAGCTGCAGAGTGAGGAGCTCCGGGCCGCGAAACAGGAGACCCTGGAGTCCGAGGAGAAGTACCGTGACTTCTACGACTTCGGCCTGCTCGCATACTTCACCTTCACCGGGTCAGGGGTGATCGAGGAGGCGAACCTGGCCGGGGCCGAACTCCTGAATAAGCCGAGACGGTTTCTCTCCGGCTGGCCGTTCCAGTCTTTCCTGGAACCGGGGAGCGTTCCGATATTTACGTCCTTCTGCCGGCGGGTGATGGAGGGCGGGGAGAAAGAGATCGTCGAACTGTCGCTCCGCGGAGATGGGGATTCTCCCGTATACATCAGGATGGAGGCGCGGGCGGTCGAGGAGAGCGGCGGCTGGAAGGGACGCTTCCGTGCCGCCGTGATCGAGATCACTGAACAGAAACACCTCGAGGAGCAGTTGCGCCGGCGGGCAGAGGAGCTGGAGACGGTGATGGACGTCGTCCCGGTCGCCATCTGGGTGGCCCATGATCCGAAATGTCACCATATCACCGGGAACCGGGCAGCAAACGAGTTCTACGAGGCAGTTACCGGGGAGAACGTATCGGCCGGCCCTGCTCCCGGAGAACCTGTTCCGCCGCGCCGGTTCTTATGCGCCGACCGGGAACTTTCCGCCGAAGAGCTCCCCATGCAGGTTGCCGCCGCCGGGAACATCGACGTGCGGGGTGCGGAGTTCGACGTGCAGGTGGAGAGCGGGAGGCAACGGACCCTGTGGGGCTACGCAAGCCCGTTACGGGACGCCTCCGGCAGCGTTCGGGGTGCTGTCGGCGCATTCGTCGACATCACCGAGCGAAAGAAGGCGGAAGAGGCTCTCCGGAAGAGCGAGGAACGATTCAGGCTGCTCACCGAGAATGCCTCGGATGTCATCCTCATCCTCGATCCGGTGGGCAGCATCCTGTATGCAAGCCCTTCGGTGACACAGGCCGGGGGGTTTACGCCCGAAGAACTCATCGGAACGTCAGTACTCAAACTGACGCATCCCGACGATCTGCCGCTGGTGATGAATGCCCTTTCCACTGCTGCCGCCCATCCAGAAGAGAGGATCACCCTTGAGGTTCGGATTCGGCACAGTTCGGGAGATTGGCTGATTTTTGATGTAATCGGCGTCAATCTCCTGGAAGAGCCGGCTGTCCAGGGTTTTGTGGTGAATGCACGCGACATTACCGACCGGAGGAGAGCAGAAGAAGCCCTCCGGGAGAGCGAGGAGAAGTACCGTAACCTCGTCGAGAACAGCATCGACGCAGTCCTTCTCACCGCTCCCGACGGCTCGGTCTACGCTGCCAATGCCGAGGCATGCCGGATCTTCGGCATGGCCGAAGAGGAGTTGATCCGTCGGGGCAGGGACGGCATCGTTGACCCCTCAGACCCACGCCTCCGGCCCGCTCTCGAGGAGAGGGCCCGGACCGGGCGGTTCAAGGGAGAACTCAGGTTCCGGCGAAAAGACGGGACCACCTTCCCCGGTGAGGTCTCGTCCGCACTCTACACAGATAGGGACGGGCAGGTCAGAACGACGATGATCATCCGGGATATCACCGACCGCAAGCGGACGGAAGAGGCACTTGTCCGCCGCACCGAAGACCTCACCCGGAAGAGCCGTGAGGTCGAGGCGGCACGTGACGAGGCGAACCTGTACCTCGACATCATGACCCACGACATCCGGAACGCGAACAACGTCTCCACGATGTACGCCGATCTCATGGTCGATCTGGCGGAGGGAGACCTGAAGACGTATGTGGAGAAGCTGCGCGGCAGTATCTTGCGGGGCAACGGGATTTTACAGAATGTGGCAACCATCCGCCGGGTCCACGAGGAGTCGGCCAGTCTCGCCCCGGTGAGCCTCGACGCCGTCATCCGGGAGGAGATCGGGAACTTCCCCGGAGCGTCGATCCGGTACGACGGCCAGCCGGTCGAGGTCTCTGCAGACGGCCTTCTCCCGATGATCTTTGCGAACCTGATCGGCAACGCCGTCAAGTTCGGGGGACCGGGAGTCGAGATCACTGTCCGGGTCGAGGAGCAGGACGGCGAGGTGCTGGTCTCGGTCGAAGACACCGGCCCGGGCATCCCGGACGAGGTGAAGGAGAAACTCTTCACCCGGTTCGAACGCGGCATGGGACGGGGGAGAGGCGAGGGCCTCGGCCTCTATATCGTCCGGACGCTGGTGGAGCGCTACGGCGGAGAGGTCCGGGTCGAGGACCGGGGGCC
>JALNXI010000137.1 GCA_023230425.1 Methanoculleus sp.
TACTTTGTCCCACCTACCTCAAGGTAGCCTCATTCGTTTCGGGAAGGACTTACTCACCAGCATATCAGTACGTCGCGAGATATAAATTGTGCTGCAGGCCCACGGCGGTAGACCGATGCCTGCAAGCCGGAACATCGAGGACTCTCACCGCCACCGCAGCGTTACCGCTCAAACTCCTTCTCGATCCGGACGCGCCGGCCGAGCACCGTCTCGTACCACTCCTGCTGCTTCAACGCCTGCCTTATGCTCCGGATCCGGTGCCGGACTCGCCTCCCGGTCGCCGTATCGATCAGTACCAGCCTCGGCACCTCAACCATCCCCGTCGATGAATGGCGTTTGACCCCCGGGGTTAGGAAGGTTTGGTTTCGTGCCGGTGATGGGGTGGCTCCGCCGGGGCTCTGCCGGACCCGATAGGCACCGGGTGCCGGGCCGATCGGAGTGCGGGGCGGCGTTTGTGTTCACGCTGAAGTTAGCCGCGTGAAACCGCTCCCTATATCCACACGTTAAAGCCATGCCTCTCCCGCCAGGCGTCGCCTCCGGGTTCGTCGAGACGATCCAGAACGATGAAGGCGATCGGGACCGGTGGAAAAATTTATCACCCGGCGTACCTCCTCCATCTCCGGGTGAAGGTACTATGCCGGAATCTGTTTATTGCGAACATTGCGGACGAGAGATTTTGACGGAGCGGCGAGCCACGGCCGGAGATGTCCCCTATTGCAGCGCCGAATGCCTGACGGCAGCAGGGGAGCAGGACGTCGGCCGGGGAGGGCGCCGGCCGGAGAGGTTCCTGGTCTCGGGTCGATCGCCCTGGGGCGAGGGCTCTTAGACCGATGCCGGGAGGTTCCGGAGCGGACGGAAGAATGCCCGGATCTCGCGGCCCATGAGTTCCGGGAACTCCATCGCCGGATATCCTTCAAGTTGCGCTCCGCATACTCCCGCGGCGGAACCGGGTCGATGTCCCTGGGGGGGAGAGCGAGTCCCACCGGGACGTCGACCTGCTGGTCCGGCGCAAGCGAACCCGATACCCACTCCTCGCGGTAGCTGACGGCCCTGACCGAAGGGCCGCCCGTCCAGTAGAGCATGATGTTCGTCAGCAGTTCGTCTTTTGAGTAGACCGTCTCCAGGTCGCCGCCGCAGTCGCTCCAGGAGCGGAACTTCTCGATGATCCAGGCAGCGTAGCCGGCAGGCGAGTCGTTCAACCCGTAGGCGAGTGTCTGCGGCTTCGTCCCCTGGAGCACCGCATACGCCCCCTCGGTAAAACCCTGCGCCTGCGATCGCGCGAGGTACTCCCGCTCAGCATCGGAGAGGTCCGGGAAATTTGCCATCATTATAGGGAAGCCGATGTCGGTGAGGTGGAGGCCGATGATCGATTCGGGGTGGCGCACGCCGAGGATCTGCGAGATCGGACTTCCGCCGTCCCCGCCGCCGGCGGCGAAACGCCGATAGCCGAGTTCTTCGGTCATCAGCCGGTGGGTTAACTCCGCAATCTTTGCGAGCGGCTGTTCTGTATCCGACTTCGACATGCCCGGATCGCCGATCAGCGAGGGCACGACAACGTCGAACGAGTCGGCGGGATCGCCGCCATACGCCGCCGGATCGGTGAGCATCGGGATCAGTTTGAGGTACCGGCAGATCGAGTCCGGCCAGCCGTGAAAGAGGATGAGCGGCATCGAGTCCGGCCCCTTCCCGCGTTCGTGGATGAACCGGATCGCCTTCCCGTCGATATCGGCGGCGTAGTGAGCAAACCGGTTCAACTCCGCTTCGCGGGCCCGCCAGTCGTAGGTGTGCAGCCAGTAGTCGACGAGCTCCTTCATATAGCCCAGGTTCGTGCCGTAGTCCCAGTCCGCACCCTCGACCTCGTCGGGCCAGCGCGTGCGGGAGAGGCGGGAGTGCAGGTCGTCGAGCGTCTCGGCGGGGACACTGATGGTGATCGGCCGTATGGTCATGTCGACACCCCCAGGGCCTCCCGGTGCTCCGCCCGCAACGGGCGGAAGAATGCCCGGATATCTTGAACGAAGAGTTCCGGCTCCTCCATCGCCGTGAAATGCCCGCCCCGCGACATCTCCGTCCATCGCTCTACGTTCAGTCTCCGCTCCGCCCATTCGCGGGGAGGGGGGATGAAGTCTTTTGGGAAGACCGCCATCCCCACCGGGACGTCGATATGCTCCTGGAGGAACTGGAGCGGGAGGGCATGCATGTTCTCGTAGTAGAGGCGGATAGACGATCCGATCGTCTCCGTCGCCCAGTAGATCATGATGTTCGTCAGCAGTTTGTCCTTGCCGAACCGTCGCTCGACCTCGCCGCCGCAGTCGCTCCAGGAGCGGAACTTCTCGATGAACCACGCGGCGAGACCGGCAGGCGAGTCGTTCAACGCGTAGGCGAGCGTCTGCGGCTTCGTCGACTGCACCATGCTGTAGGCGCCCTCCTGCATCCACAACTCCTGGATAGCAGCAAGGTATCTCCGCTCGTTCTCCGAGAGGTCGGGGATATCGGCACCGAGAGAGAAGAAGCCGACATCGGTGAGGTGGAGGCCGACGACCTGCCCGGGGTGCCTGAGTGCCAGGAGCTGGGAGACCCCGCTCCCGATGTCTCCGCCTCCTGCAGCGAAGCGCTCATAGCCGAGCACGTCGGTCATCAACCGCGCCCAGAGGTCGGCGATCCGCGCCGACGTCATGCCGCGTTCGTGCGGGCGGTCGGAGAACCCGTACCCGGGCATCGACGGGACGATCACGTCGAACGCATCGGCGGGGTCGCCGCCGAAGCGAGCCGGATCGGCAAGGAGCGAGATGATCTTATGGTACCGGTAGAAGGAGTCGGGCCAGCCGTGCGTGAGGATGATCGGCATCGGCTCCGGGCCCCTGCCCCGCTCGTGGATGAAGTGGATGCCCGAACCCGCGATCTCGGTGCGAAAGTGGTGATACCGGTTCAACTCCGCTTCCGCTGCCCGCCAGTCGTAGGTGTGCTGCCAGTAGTCGACGATCTCCTGCATATAGCCCAGGTTCGTCCCGTAGTCCCATCCCGCACCCTCGACCTCGTCGGGCAGGCGTGTATGCATAAGCCGCTCCCGGAGATCGTCGAGGACGTGCTCGGGAATATCGATAGTAAAAGAGTGAACCTCCATGCGGGGAATACTGGAAACAGAGGTAATAGTCCTTTCGCGCAGTCGTTTTGCGTGACTCGTAGGGAGGAAACGGGCAGAATTTATTCGTGGACGGCTGAAGCCTTCTTCAGCGTGAACACAAATGCCGCCCCTTGCTCCGGATGTCCGGGGACCCGGTCCTCGACCCAGACCTTCCCCCCGTAGCGGTCGACGAGGATCTGCACCAGGTAGAGGCCGAGGCCCTCCCCGACGCCCCGTCTTTTCTGCTCGTAGCGATGGAAGATCGCCTCCTTCTGGTCGTCCGGCACGCCCGGACCGGTATCCTCGACCGAAACCCATACACATCCCTCATCTTCCCCGGTCCGGATAGTGACTGCGACATCGGGACCACCGTGCTTCACGGCGTTGCCGATCAGGTTTACAAACACTTCCGGGAGGAGGTCGTCGGCAAGGACTGATCCTGGAGCACCCTCGTATCGGATTGCAGCGCCCGGAAAATGACATAACTCGTCGCGGATGACCGCATCCAGATCCATCGTCTTGATCTCCGGGGATCCGGCATGGATCCGGCGGATGGTGGAGACGGTCCCGAGGATCTCGATGCTCTTATCGATGCTGCGCTTGAGCTTCTCGAGATATGTGGCGGCATCTCCCGAGAGCATACCAAGGAGCAGGTCGGCATAGAGGCTCGCGACGTTCTCGGTGTTCCCGATATCGTGGGTCAGGATATCGAGGTACAGGTTCGCCTCGTTCTGTGCCTCTTTAAGGTTCCGGCTCTGCCGGACGAGGTCGGCGGTCCGTTCCTCCACCCGGCCCTCGAGTTCGTCGTAGGCTTTACGCATCGCCTCCTCGGCCTGCTTGCGTTCGGTCAGGTCCAGGGCGACCAGGGAGAAGACCTGGATCCCGTCCATCGGCAACGGTTTCAAGGAGAGGTACACCGGCACCCGGCTGCCATCCTGCGCCTGCAGCGTGCTCTCGCCCGTGCTGCCGGAATGGTTTCCCGCCTCCATCATCCGCCGGAATCTCGCCGCACCGGCAGGAGCGATGAAGGCGTGGATCGACTCCCCCATCACCTTCTCAAGCGGCATATGGAGCAGCCGGGCGAAGCTTGCGTTGCTGTAAAGGATGGTGCCGTCCGCGGAAAATAACGCCGCTCCTTCCCGCATCTGCTCGATGAGGACGCGGTAGGGATGTTCGGCGGTGTTTAAGGTGTAGATCTTCTCCCCACCGCTCGTGGAGACGACGAAGGCGTCGACCTCTCCCCTCCGGATCGCCGAAAGCGTCTCTTCCGCCTCAAAAAAGCCCCCGTAGAGTTCCTCCAGTACGCGGAGGAGCGCCTCTTCCCGCGGCACCCGGGGAGTACTCGTATCGGATGACTGGTCTACACCCTGCATTGTATAGTACCTGGTGGATGGGTTACTCCTTCTTCTGGATACCAAGTCCGATCAGAACACGGTCTTTATCCGACATATCCCCGATCAGTTTCTGGAGAGGCAGAGGCAGCTGCTTGATGAGCGTGGGGGTCGCGACGACCTGGGCTTCCTGGGCCCGTTCGGGCTGCTGGAAGATGTCGATCACCTCGAGGTCGTAGCGTCCCGCGAGGTGCTCCTCGCTGATTTCTTTGATGTTCTCGATCGCCTTCTGCGATCGCGGCGTCATTCCCGTGACATAGAGCCGCAGGACATAGCGGGCATCCGTCCTCTCCAGCGCCAGCTCGAACGCATCCGTGGCCGAACGCGGATCCCCGGCATGCTCATTCTTTCCGTCTTTCATACCATCAGCCCCTCGGTCGCACGTCCAGCCCGACGAGGACCTTCTCCGTGTTCGAGAGGTCCCCGATGATCTTTCGCAGCGGCTGAGGCAACTTCCGGACAAGCGTGGGGACGGCAAAGATCTGGTCGCCCCTGGCAAGCTGGGGGTGCTCGAGGAGATCGATCACCTCGATCCTGTACCTGCCGGCGAGGTGCTCCTCGCAGATCCTCTTTAGGTTGGCGAATGCGGCGAGCGATTTCGGCGTCTGGCCGGCGACGTAGAGCCGCAGGATCCATTCCTCCCCGTTTTCGCCGGCTGTCTTCTCTGTATCGGTCATTGCTCCTCTCCGGCCTCTCCTCTTGTTGCCTGAACCTTTTTATCAGCATCGGAAGCATCGGCTTTCCGCAGCTTCCCGATTGCCCGGGTGTCCGCATCAATCGTACGTTGCCGGCGACTCTCCGCTGCGATCAGTCTCCGGACGGTCTCCTCCTGCGTGGCGAACTCACTCTGGAGGGCGGCGATCCGGGCTTCCATGACGGTCCGTTCCCGCTCCAGTTCGCGCTGCCGTGACGCGATCTCCTCCCTTCTGGCCTCTGCCTCTGAGCGCTCCCTCGCCTCCTGCACGAGCCGGGCGGTGCCCATGAACATCCCGGCAGGCCCGACGTAGACGTCGGCGAGTTCGATGCCGCCACCGGTGAGCAGGTATTCGCGGATCTGGTTGGAATGCCCCATCCCCCGGGACTTCAGCACGTAGAGTCCGCGGTTGCGCTCCCCAGCGGACTCGATGTCCAGGAGCTGGATCAGGGTATCGATGAGCGAGGAGACGGCGAGGTCCGCGGGCGCCATCTTCTCCCGCGTATGGATCAGGTGGGTGAAGAGCGTG
>JALNXI010000138.1 GCA_023230425.1 Methanoculleus sp.
CAAAGAGCCCCGACGGCATCCCCGAAGGGGTCGGGCCGATCGCAGAGACGGTCCGCCACTGCCAGATGGTCAGCAAGGCCCGGCTGGACGGCGAGATCTTCTACGCAACCGCCGACAAACACGTCTGCATGGGGGGCGGCTGGGCCCTCGGGCTGAAAGAACTCACGAAAAGCCTCCGCACGGGGGAGTTCTACTACAAACTCGGTAAGTTCGAGAGTTGGGCCGCCTGCATGCGGACGATCCAGCAGGTGCCGCACGTCCCGGAACTCGAGACCTACGCGACGGTCTACGCGCCGCTCGAGAAGACACCGTTTGATCCGCATGTCGTCATCATCGTCGCCCAGCCCCGTGCGATGCTGAAACTCGCGCAGGCCACGCTCTATCAACTCGGCGGGCGGATAGAGTCCACGATGTCGGGGATCCAGTCGGTCTGCGCGGACGCAACCGCGCAGCCCTATCTCACCGGCAGGATCAACTACTCTCTCGGGTGCGACGGCTCGCGCCGGTTCTCCGGCATCGAGGATGACGAACTCGTCATGGGTATCCCTGCCGAGATCCTCCCGGAGTTTGCCCGGGCTCTTTCGATCGTCACCGCGGCGCCCGGGTCGGTGCGGTGACGGACCCCCTCTCACCGCCTATCTTTTGGGGCGCGCTTCCCGCCGATGGACCCGTTCGAGGGTAAAAGGCTTATCTTCCCGGCAGGTCAACTATTCAGCAGGTGGGTTTTTTTGCAGGTATCCATGAAGCTCGAGATGAAGGACCAGCCCGGACAGCTGGTTGCGGCCCTCAAACCGATCTCGGCCGTCGGGGGAAACATCATAGCGGTTATTCACCAGAGGGAGACCTCAACAGCCACAGAGACGCTGGACGTCCAGATCGTTCTGGAACTCCCCGAGGGGCGCCTTCCGAACCTCCTCGAACTGCTCCGGGCGCAGGGCGTCAGCGTCGTGCGCATCGGCGAGGAGCGGCTCCTCTACGAGTGTACGCTGATCATGATCGGGCACCTGATGCATACGGACCTCTCCGACACGGTCGACCAGATCGACAGGACCGGTTCAGCCGAGGTGACGGAACTCTCCCTCGTTATGCCAGCGATTGACGCTCCCTCTTCGGCCCGCATCACCATCCGTTCGACCACCCGGGCGGAGATGAAGAGGGCGATCAGGATCCTCTACGCCGTCGCGGAGCAGAAGAATCTCCTCATCATCGAGCCCCTGGAGGATGCATAATGCGGATCGCACTCCTGGGGTTCGGCTCCGTCGGCCAGGGCATCGCACGGGCTATACTTGCAAAAGACCTCGATATCATCGTTACCGGCCTTGCCGACTCGCGGAGCGGCACCATCGATGCCGGCGGGATCGATCTTCTAGCGGCGCTTGCCCGGAAGGGGGACGGCGGCCCCTGCGGTAACCCGGGCGTCAGCCCCGCGGACGTGGTGGCGAAGGCGGAGTACGACGTCCTCGTCGAGGTGACCCCGACGAACGTGGAGACCGCCGAGCCGGCACTGGGCCACATCCGGGCGGCCCTCCAGCGGCATAAGCACGTCGTCACATCGAACAAAGGCCCGATCGCTCTCGCGTATCCCGAACTCCGGGAACTTGCGGAGGCAAACGGCGTCCTCCTGAAGTACGAGGCGACGGTCTGCGGCGCTATCCCGCTCATCCATGCCATGCAGGAAGGGCTTGCCGGGAACACCATATCCCGGCTCTACGGGGTCTTCAACGGCACCTGCAACTATATCCTCACCCGGATGGCCGAGGATGCCCTCACCTACGAGCAGGCCCTTGCCGAGGCCCGGGAACTCGGGTATGCCGAGGCGGACCCCACTTACGACGTCGAGGGGATCGATGCGGCGATCAAACTGGTCATCCTCGCAAACACCATCCTCGATATGCATACTACGCTTGACGACGTGGAGAGGACGGGGATCACCCTCCTCACGCCCGACGCCCTGCAGCTCGCTGAAGACCTCGACTGCACCATCCGGCTCATCGGCGAGATCATCCCGGGTGCCGGGGTGCTTCGCGTATCGCCGCGGATCGTCCCGAAAGTCCATCCGCTCGTCGTCGAAGGAACACTCAACGCCGTCACCGTGGAGGCGGACCTCGCCGGGGACCTCACGTTCATCGGGAAGGGCGCGGGTTCCACCGAGACCGCCAGTGCCGTGATCGGCGACCTCCTCTACATCCGTGACCGGCATGTCCAGGGTTCTTGAACGGAGAAAACAGTATCTGCGGCTGATGCGTCAGGTGACGCTTGAGAGAGGCTACTTTACGGTGGCCGATATTGCGGGGGCCTTCGACACCCCCCGGAGCACCGTCCAGGACTGGGTGAACCGCCTCATCGAGGAGGGATGCGTCCTTCTCACGGAGGAGCAGCGGGGACGGCACGCCGCCCACTACGCGGCGAGCAGTGTGGTCCCGGAGAGCGCCTGCCGCCGGATCTTCACCACCGTCGACGGCAGCGAGGTCGAGATCTACCACGAGTGCATGAGCGGGGGGTGCGCCGCCTTCTGTGAGTTCCACCATGCCCGCGCCGGCGGCGCCCTGCAGTCGGTCCACCGGGACGGGACCCTGCTCCGGGAACGGGCGATCCTCGGGCGGCGGGACGTCGTCGTCGGGCTCGACCCCGCGCCGGCGGTTGGGATTGTCGGCGTCTTTCATGAGGGCGACTACATCCACCAGCAGATCAAGTGCATAGGAGGCCCGGCCTACTCGCTCACCGATATGATGTCCCTCGCTGCGGGCGTCTGCGGCGTCACCGTCCACCGCGAAGGACCGGTGGTCGAGGGCGAGGTGACCACCCGGGCGCTCGTCTACGTCGCCATCGGGATCGACGACACCGATACCGAGACCGAGGGTGCGACGTTCGCCCTCGCCCTTGCCCTCCTCCAGCACCTCGCAGAGCTGGACGGCGTCATGCCGATCGGCCACCGTGTGGCGATGCTCAACCCCCGGCTCGAGAATCGGACTGCCGGGAACTCCTGCAGTTATATCGAACTCGCTGTGGAGCCCGGCCAGGTTGCGCGGGTCGAGGAGTCCGCCGTGCGGTTCGTCGCCGACGAGGCGGCGTCCCGGGAGTGGGGGATCGCCGTCCGGCAGGGGTTCCGGATACCGCGAGACCTCCGGGCCTACGGGAGGAGCGCGAGAGAGGCGGTGCTCACCCGGGAAACGGCCGAGGCGACCGCCGAGCGGTTCGGGGCCCGCCTCCACGGCGGCCGGGGCGTCATCGGGGCGCTCGCGGCCGTCGCGCTCGTGGGGCTCCCGCACGACGTGCTCCTCGACCCCGAGCGGAATGTCAGCGCTGATTGGGAAACGTCGGCGTGAGAGGTCGGGGTTTACCCCCCCTGGAACCCCAGCCCCCACTACCCATAAATACCCGGAGGCGGCAGATACCCCTCACTGAGGCGAAGCGCAGTGAGAAGCGAGCTTGAGCATGAGATCGGGAGACTCTCCTCCCTCGCCCGGGAGCGGGGTGCAGAGGCGCGGCGGATTGCGGCCCACGACGTTGTCGTTGCGGAGTGGGTGCGGTTCAAGTGCCGGTTCGGGTGCAAAGGCTACGGGAAACATATGTCCTGCCCGCCGTATGCCCCGGCCCCCGCCGAGACCCGGCGGCTGCTCGCCGAGTACAGCACCGGCATCCTCCTGCGGTTCGAAGGCGTGCCGGGGCATCCCGACCTGAAACCCGAAGAGATACCGCTCGACTTCCACCCGTTCTTCCGCGATCTCATCCTCTGGGTGAACTCGACGGTGCATTTCCTTGAAAAGACAGCTTTTTATGACGATTTCCCCAAGGCGTTCGGGTTCGGGGGATATCCCTGCATATACTGTGAACACCAGCACTGCGTCGCCGAAGAGCGCGAAGGAATCGTCGACGAGAGCATCCGCAGGCTTTGTCGGCACATGGACCTCGTCCGCCCGACGATGGAGGGCGCCGGGATGGACGTCTTCGCCACGGCCCGGAAAGCCGGGTGGGACCTGCACGTCGTCCCCTGCCGGGACCTCGAGTACGGCAAGATCGTCCACGGCAACATCACCTCGATAGGGCTCGTCCTCATCGAGTAATGTGTCGGCCTTCAGTCGTTCCGGAGACCCCGGATGAACTCCTCGGTCATGCGGCAGGCGTCGTCGTCCCTGACCTGCACCGGGGGGTGCTTCATGAAGTAGGCCGACGGGGACGTCAGCACGCCGCCGATGCCCCGGTCGAGGGCGATCCTGCAGCACCGGACGGCGTCGATGACGATCCCTGCGGAGTTGGGGGAGTCCTCGACGGAGAGGCGGAGGTCGATGTGCATGGGGACGTCCCCGAAGAGCCGCCCTTCCATGCGGAGGAAGCAGACCTTGTTGTCCTTCTGCCAGCAGACGTAGTCGCTTGGGCCGATATGAATGTCATCATCGTCGAGGGGTTCTTCGAGGACCGACTGCACCGCTTCGGTCTTTGAGGTCCGCTTCGAGGCGAGGCGGTCCCGGTTCAGCATATTCAAAAAGTCCGTGTTGCCGCCGGTGTTCAACTGGTAGGTCCGGTCGAGCTTCACCCCCCGCCGCCGGAAGAGGTCGGCGAGGACCCGGTGGGTGATCGTCGCGCCGAGCTGGGCCTTGACGTCGTCGCCGATGACCGGGAGGCCTTGTTCGCGGAACTTCTCCGCCCACGCCGGGTCGCTCGCGATGAAGACCGGCATGTTGTTGATGAGACCGATGCCCGCCGCGAGTGCACACCCGGCATAGAATCGTGCGGCCTCCTCCGACCCCACGGGGAGGTAGTTGAGCAGCATCTCGGCGCCCGAGTCCTCGAGCGCCCGGACGACATCCTCGCCTGATGCCTCCTCCTCATCGGCGAGCACGAACCTCGACTCCTCCTTGTAGCCCTGCATGTGCCCGGGAAAGCCGTCGAGCACCCGCCCCATCCGGACGGTCACCCCGGTCCTCGGCATATTGGGACAGAAGACGGTGGTGCAGTTCGGCGGGGAGAATATCGCTTCGGAGACGTCCTTCCCGACCTTCCTCGCATCGATATCGAACGCCGCGGCCACCTCTATCCCGGACGGCAGATAGCCGCCGAGGTCCCAGTGCATCAGCCCGGTTGCATCGGCCTCGCTCCTCCCCCGGTAGTATTCGATACCCTGGAGCAGCGAACTGGCACAGTTCCCGACGCCCACAATTGCAATCCTGATCGAGTCCACGTTCAGCCCCCCGGAGATTCGGTATACTGCCGAATGCACCCCTCTCTTGAGCGGATGCGTTCGGCACCATGTGAGAAGACGCAACTGTGGAGAGAGTTGCGTTTTCGACTATAATACAGAGCGGGAAATATAAGGGTATGCTTCGAGAAGCGCCGGAGGGTCCATGCTCTGCAACACTGGACGGGGTGCCGGACACACCCTCTGCAGGGCCGCTGCTGCAGGTTAGAGTGGCTGCAGGGGCGGCCGGATATGACTTTCTCCTGCACAGTGAACTACCTCCCGCTTGCGCAGGGGGCTTCCTGCTTCATCCCCCTCCCCATCGGGAGCGAGTCCACAGGCTCTTCGGTGCGTTCCGCGCCTGCAAGTGCGAATTGTTTGATATTGATCGCGGCGTTCAGGTCCCGGTCGTGACAGGTGCCGCAGTCCGGGCACGTCCACTCCCGATCCTTCAGCGTCAGATCGGCCTTCCGGTACCCGCAGACCGAACAGGTCTTTGATGAGGGCTCGAAGACCCCGATC
>JALNXI010000323.1 GCA_023230425.1 Methanoculleus sp.
GAGGAAAGGCTGGTGTATATCTGTCGCTATTATCCTGCAGGACGGGCACAGGCGGGCAAGGGCCATCGTCTGTACACCCTTCCCGCAACCAACATCAAGGATCTCACCACCTCCTTTTAGTGGTTCTGGGATGATTGAAAATGCCTTTTCAGTGTGCTCATCATCCCCGGCCCCCTGCCTGGGAAGCGATTCAAAAATCTTAAAAATTGGATTGGTTTCCATAGATCATCCTCATTTCAGGATTGTATTTAGTTTGTGGTCGTCTCGGCACAGCTACGCTTGTTCTCCTTGTACCGGTCTGTTTTGAGTTATTCTGATCTTAGTGAGGATTAGCTGAACATTAGAGAAGTACTGCGGTCGCCGATAACGCTATTTTGCTGCGGCAGGGATAGGACCTGCCCGCCGGCGGTAGCGGTAGACAGTCTGGCGTTACATTGCTCAACGTAATTCGGCAAAATCCGATCCCGCCGTATCCGGCGCCGGAACCGAATAAAAAATCATATCTGAACCAGTGCCGAAGTACATCGATTACCGCCGATCACAGGCGCCCGGACACTGCCATGACCACAAGATCTCCGCTCCCCGGCCTTATTCTGGCTCTCACGCTCTTTGGTATCGTCACGCTCGCGATCTGCTTCGCCGGATGCACCGCCGCGACCGATCCCGATCCCGTCCGGATCGGTGTCCTGCTGCCCGCGAGCGGATCGCTCGCCACCCACTCCCTCGATGGACTCGCCTGGGCGGTGGAGGCGATGAACCGGCAGGGCGGCCGCACGATCGAGCTCGTCTACCGGGACACGAGCACCGGCAGCACCCTCGCGTATGCGGAGGAACTCGCCGGGCGCGACGATATCGATATCATCATCGGCCCCGCAACAAGCGCCGAACTGATGCAGATTGCTCCTCTCGTCACGGGAAAGGGCAAAATCCTCATCTCCTCAAGCGTCACTTCGGGAGTTGTCACGGCCGAGTATAACGGAAACGACCTCCTCTGGAGGACCTGCCCCGCCGACGGCCGGCAGCTGGAGGCAATCTTTTCGATCCTCCGGGAAGACGGCGTCGAGAACGTCTCTCTCATCACGGCGAACACAACCTATGGGGAGACGTTTGCACGGCTTGCCCCGGCAGCGGCCGCGATGAACGGGATCCGGATCACCGGGGCGCTAAGCGTCGATGCATCGGAAGATTTCACGACGGTTGCCGCACGGATCGGCGAGGAAGAGCCCGAAATCGTCGTTGCCGCCGTGTACCCGGAGGAGGCGGTCGGGATCGCGGATGCGCTCTCCTCGGCGGGCTCGTCCGCCGGCCTCTTCCTGACCGATGCCGCCCGCTCGTCATACGTGCTCGAGAGCCTGGGTGGGCGGGCGGAGGGCATCGCGGGCACGTCGCTCTCCTCCGACCCCTCGACCGGGTACGCGATCGCCTACGAGGAGGCCTTCGGCGAGGCACCGCCGCCGTTTGCCGCACAGACCTACGATGCCCTTCTCCTTGCCGTCTACACCGCGGCACGGCAGGAGGCGGCGCCGAAGGAGTCGCTCGCAGCCTCCCTGCAGTGGGTCGTCTCCGGCGACGGCATCGCCAAAGGCTGGGACCCCCAGGAAGCAGGCGAAGCCGCGGCGATGATCCGTGCGGGCGCTCATCCGGCCATCTCCGGCGCTTCAGGCCCCCTCCGGTTCGGCGAAAGCCCCGCCGCAGGCCCGCTCGTCGGATACTATGTTCGCTGGGCGGTCGAAGGCGGGGCGTTCTGCGAGAGCACCCCGGTCCCCTCCGCAGACGTATCTCCCGGTCTTCCCGGCCTCCCGTACGGCCCGGCCAGTACCGAAAAGAGACCGGTCGTCTGGATGGTCTATCCGCTGGTGAAGGGTGACCGGTCATTCGCCGACTCTGCGTACCGGGGGCTTTTCCGCGCACAGGAGTCGTTTGATTTCACCAAACGGGAGTGCTCGTACGACGATCTCGGGGTTCTCGACGCCGTATTCTCCGCACGGAACTTCACCGAGAAACCCGACCTCGTGATCACCGAGGGGTTCCAGTTCACCGACGCCTCACGGGCGTGGGCGGAGGCAAACCCCGATATCCGGTTCTTCACCCTCGAGCAGGCGGACTACGGCCTTCCGAATGCGTGCGACGTCCTGATGGTCCCCTACGGGGCGTCCTACCTCGCGGGCGTGATGGCGTCAAATATGACCAAGACCGGGCGAATCGGTGCGATTGCCGGTGCCCCGGTCTCCGTCATCGACCCGTTTGTCGAAGGGTTCCGGGCGGGGGCGGAGGAATACGACCCGTCCGTGAACGTCACGGTGGCGTACGTCGGCGAGAGTTTCGAGGGGTTCGGCATGCCGGAGCGTGCGGGTGAGATCGCCCGGGACCTCCGTAGCGAGGACGTCGATGTCATCCTGATGATCGCAGGCTCCTCGGTCACCGGAATCGTCGATGCCGCCCGGGAGACCGGGGACGTCTACCTCATCGGCGAGGATACCGACCAGTCCTACCTCGCCCCGAACCTCGTCGCCGCGTCGGTGGTCAAGCAGATCGACATGATCGTCTATCACGCGGTGGAGAATGAGATCAACAAGACGTTCGCGCCGGGAAGAGAGGTCTGGACACTTGAAAACGGCGGCACCGGGCTTTTTGTCTCGCCGCGGTTCGAGGAGTATGCAGGACTTGCCGCCGACTGGCAGGAGAGGGCGATCGCCGCGGAGAACGACTACCTGAAGACGGCGGTATTCTGAACGGGACGAAAGATCGGGGAAACGCCGCGCACCCGACCGCGAATATGGTGAACTGATATGGTTATAGGTCGATATCTCTACACTGCACCGCGCGTGCACGGGCTGAAGTGATCAAAACGAGCTGGCAGGACCTTGCAATAACCGGCATCACGATACTCTTCGCGGTCATGCTCCTGCCGCAGCTCCGCGACGTGCTGTCGCGCGGCGTTGTGCTGAACTTCTTCTCGGCGCTTTTTACGAGCCTCCTCGGCTACAGTATGGCCCTGGTCTTCGCCACCCTCGGGCTCTGGATCTCGGCGGCCGG
>JALNXI010000139.1 GCA_023230425.1 Methanoculleus sp.
GGGAGGTGCTCTGCGGGGGAGCACACGGTGCAGGGGGCTCGACCAACGTTCCGCCGACAAGAGATATACGGCGGGAAGCCCACGGGGCGACCAGCTCCGCCCGGTGCTCAGAGAGGACGATCGTCATGCCGGACTCACGGTTCAGCCTGCCGAGGAGGTCGAGGAGCCCGGCCGCACTCGCGGCATCGAGCCCGGAGAGGGGTTCGTCAAGGATGAGGATAGCAGGGTGCACGACGACTATGGAGGCAATCGCCAGCCGCTGGCGTTCCCCCCAGGAGAGTTCGGTTGTCTGCCGGTCCGCGAGGTGATCAAGCCGGAACTGGTGCAGTATCCCGGTGACCGCCCGGTCGATCCGCGATGAGGGCCAGCCGAGCTGTTCGGGGCCGAACGCGATCTCACCCACGACGTCGGTCGAGAAGATCTGGTGGTCCGGGTCCTGGAAGACCATGCCGACCGTGGTGGCAAGGTCGCTGACCGTGCAGTCACGGGTGTTTTGCCCCCGGACAAGGACGTCGCCCTCAAAGGTTCCCGGTCGGGCATGCGGGATCAGGCCGTTGCAACACAAAAGGAACGTCGTCTTCCCGGAGCCGCTCGGGCCGGTCAGCAGCACGCGCTCGCCCTCCCGGATGACACAGTCGATCCCAGCAAGCACCTTCCGTGGCCGTGCCGACCGGGAAGCCGGGTGCCGGAACGAGACCGACCGAAACTTGATCGCCGCGTCAGCCGTCATCCGGCACATCGCCCTGGTGCACGACACCCGCCCTGCAGAGCCGCCCAATGATTAGAGCGGCAAGGATACCCCCGAGGCCCCCGAAGACCAGGTGCGTGACCGACGAGACCCCGATACCGATGAGGATGAAGGTGCCCTGGACACCGAGGAGCAGGTGCACGGCATAGTTCACCACCATCTTGACCAGGTTTCCGGCGGCGCCGGCAATGAATCCGACCGCCGGGTGGTCAAGGCGGTAGCCGAACGCCATCGAGACGAGGTCGACGGTGATTCCCATTGCTGTGTACTTGAAGATGTCGAAGACGTGAAGCGCCTCCAGGCCGAAGAACGATGCAAGGAGACCGGACACGATACCGATATATGTGCCGGCACCCGGTTTGCGCACAAGAGCAGTGCCGATGATGAGCGGCAGGACCCAGAGGACCCCGGAGTTCCCGGGGATGTGGAGCGGGATCTTGATCGCCATTCGCGCGACGAAGACGAGGGCTCCGAAGAGCGAGAGCAGGGCGATCTCGTACAGGCTGAAGTATGAGGAACGTTTCATCTGCGATCCTCCACGAACGTCGATTCGAGCAGGAGTTCGAAGCCCTCCGGCTGCGGCTGGTCCACGGCGACCATGAGGAGGAGGTCGCCGATCACGTTTCCACCGGTATGGGTGATGTAGAACGACCCTTCGAGGTCGGCGGTCTCGGTCACCTGCCCGGCCCGGGCTGCCTGGTCGGCGGTTATATGAAGAGCGTCCAGGCCTGAGCCGACCCGGTCAAACCAGAACGTGCAGGTATCCCGGACCACATCGTCATCCACGGGACAGGGGGAACCTGCCATCTCGATGGTATACCGGTCGCCCTCCTGGAGAGGGGACGCCCATCGCGGCGGTTCGCCTGGCGCAGCGGTCCCGGAGACGTAGTATCCTGAGGTTCCGTAGCCGGATTGCCGGTTCGTCCACGTCCGGCCGTCGCCAACACGGAGCCCGTAGACGCTGAACGATGCCGTTCCGGCAAGATCCGTGAACCGGTAGTCGACCCGGACCGATCCGGTCCGGGAGAGGGCCGGGTTTCCGCCGACAGGCACCGCTCCCAGTTCCGCGAAGGCGAGGTACCAGCCCCCGGAGGGGATGTCGCCCGGGCCGATGGCAAGCGGTGTGGCGTAGGGACGCCAGGACTGGGGGCCGTACTGGAGAGCCTGGCGATCGATGGTCGCGGTATGCAGGAGAGGGTCGGCGGGATCGTTGTTCTGGAGGTAGGCCTCCCAGACGGCGGTATCGATCAGGAACGATACGGCGATGATCACCACGAGCACGCCGACCGCCAGCATGACCCTCCTCCTGAACTCCATACTCAGTTCCTTTTTACCGCGACGAGTTTCCCATCCTGCTCGTCCACGAAGAGGACCACTCTGCCGTTGATTGGGCAGGCTTTGGCGGCTTTGCCCTCTTTGAGTATGATGGTCCCTTCGGTAACCCGCCGGCCGTCAAGCGTCATGATCTCGTCGACCCCTGCGCCGAGGAGGACATCCGCCGGTGTCGGGCCGGTGTGGCTGCGGATAGCGCCCTTCTGGAGGAACCTGCCGTCGTTCCGTGTCGCTGCGAGCCCGAGGCCGGCCATCGCGCCGATCACGCCGTCTTGTGTGCCGCCGAGGCCTTTCAGCCATATGCCGAGGTTCGCCGCCAGCGTCCGGGCGCGTTCCTGGGTGAGCACCATCTGCTGGGCATCGCGGCCGAACGCTATCACGGCCGGGGCCACCTGGTCGAGGGTCGCTCCGGCAAGGCCCGGATCGCTCCCCTCCACGAAGTCGTCGAGCATCGTCTTCTCGGCTATGGAGAGAGCGGTATTGAGCGGCTCACCGCCGTCGGCATCAATGTGAATGACTGCGCAGCTGTTGTGGGACGTGTATGGTATCGATGGGTGGACATAGAGCTGGTGCCGGGTGACACCCCATATGGGATAGTGTTTTGCGATCGCGTCGGCAACCGCACGGGCCAGGCGGCCCGTCCCCCGTGATTCCAGGCTGTCAGTATCGTCAAGAGCAAGAAGTATGGTCATGGTGCGCCTTTTTTTATTGAATAGACTGGGGAAATGAAGATGAAAAAGATGCTGAAACCAGGCCCGTATCAACCTGGTTTTATTAACCCGCTCTCAAATAATGACATCTGATTAACCTCTTCCAGGGGTGCTGCTGAATCAGTTCTGCCGGATAAAGGCCTCAATCTCCCGGATGACAGCCCGGAATCCTTCATCCAGGGGCAGGGATCCGGCATAAGAGACGGCCGCACACTGCCCAAGGATGGACGATGCCACCCCGGTCTCATGACCGCTCTCCTCAAGCAGGCGCAACACATCCCCGTCCGCAAGCTCTGCGCCGGTCCCGTACGCGGACGACACGTACGACCGCAGCGCCCTGCTGGCCGTCCCATACGCCTCCTTCCGGTCGTCGCGGTCAAACTCCCGGCGCGCATCATCGAGGAGACGGAGGGCTTCACCGCGGGGGTCGCCGGGGACCAGGGAGACTGGCGGCTCCAGGGTTTTTGGCGCTCCCCGCCGGACGAGGTAGGCGATTAAGAGGACGATGCAGAGTGCGCCCGCACCGGCGAGAGGAAAGAGGTCCGGCGGCTCTTCGATATCTACCGCCTGCACCTCCCCCCCGGCGAGGGTTGCGATGATCCCCGCCGTCCGGTTCTGGCTGTCGGCAAACCCCACGCTGACGAACGTGGCGCCAACTGTCGCGTTCACCGCCGCCGATACCGGGAAGAAACCATCGTCCGCAAGGTCGCCGGCAAATCGGCGGTAGGTCTCGTTCGCCGGCAGGGCGGCAGGCACAACAAGCGACCGGTCGGTGGTGTACGCCGCGTATGCTGCGGTGCCGTTCGCCACCAGACCGCCGACGCGTATCGTCTCCCCGGATCCTCCCCGGTAACCGAAAACAAACGTTCCGGTGTTCTCACCGGTGGGATCGATGGTCGTCGTCGCCCTGGCATAACCGTGCGATGTGAGGATGGCGTGGATCTCCCGAACAACCGGGTCCTCCTCAAGCCCGGCGAGCAGTGCAGACCGCAGGACCTGCATGCGGTCATGCTCCCGTGCCGCCTGGTCCTGGAGCGAGCCCATGTCCTGCGGCATCTGGCCGGGCAGTTTTCCGGGTGACGATGCAGACGCTCCCTGCTGCGGTCCGCCGGTCCCGGGGGAGGTCGAGACCGACGAGACGGAGCTCACCTGCCGGTTCGGCTGGTCCGTCTGCTCCGCCTGCTCCGTTGGAGATTGGACGACGTGGACCCGGATCTCCGGGAGAGCGACGCGGGTGCGCGGCCCGTCCCCGTACTCGAACGCAATCTCAAAGAAGAAGGTTCCGGGCTCCGCCGCCGTCCCGGCACTGACGGCTACCTCCCGCGTATCCCAGAAGAGCGTGAGCGGCCGGGACTGGGTCCGGGTAGCCGGATCGCCGCCCTCCGGCACAAACCGCACACTCTGGGTGAGCACCCCGGTGATATCGCCCCCGAGTCGGTTCTCAATGATCATCGGGATTGTAACCTCTTCCCCGACCTGGACGGTGTAGTCGGACTGCCCGGTCGAGAGGGTGATGCCCCCGGCCGCAACGGTTGCCACGCACCCAAAAGCGACCAGGAGGATCAGGAGGAGGAACCGCTTCACGGCAGGATCCTCCCCCGGCCGTAGCGGATATACATCTCCAGAAGGAGAACAGTGAGCGCCCCGGCGAAGAAGACCACACTGATGCTCGTATCCTTCGGCTCGCGCGGAATCTCGTCGGTCAGCCCGGCATAGATCGCTGCAAGCGTCCCTTCGTCGACGGCCGCGTAGTATATCCCTCCGGTTGTGCGGGCGATCGCCCGGAGCGTCTCTTCGTCGAGCACGGCATACTCGGGCGCACCCGCCGGGTCATACCCCGCCACCACCGGCTCCGGGGAGCCGATGCCCACGGTGTAGACCGGCACGTTCCGCTCACGGGCGTAGCCGGCGGCCTCTGCCGGCGAGAAGGTGCCGGCGTTTCCTGCGCCGTCGGAGAGGAGGATCACCACCCGGTGCCGGTTGGGGATGGAATCGGCCATATCGACGCCGAGGGCCAGCCCGTCGCCGAGAGCCGTCTGCCCGTCCCGTCCCCGGACGCCGTGGAGCCTCTCGATCACACGGTCCCGGTCGGGAGAGAGGTAGGCGGCACTCGTTGCGCCGGACTCGAAGACGACGACCCCCGCGTAGTCGTCGGGGTTGAGCCGGGAGAGCAGGATCTCCGCGGCGGCTTTTGCGGCCTCCAGGCGGGTCGGGTGGTAGTCGGTCGCCTGCATGCTCCCGGAGGTATCGAGCACCAGCACCACGCTGACACCCTCGTCCGTCCCTTCGAGCGGGATGTGCGGGTCGGCAAGGCCCACAAGGATGAGGGCGAAGGCGATGAGGGCAAGGGCAAAGAGGGTATGCGGGCGCCGCAGGCGGTCCGGACCCTGTGCCTGCGCGGCAACCGCGACCCGGGAGAAGGTGAGCGCGGCGTAGGACCGCTCCTTGACGGCGCGCCGGTAGAGGAGGCAGAGGACCGGGATGCCCGCGAGGCCGATGAGCCAGAGAGGTTCTGCAAACCCGGCCATCTACCCACCCCGGTAGCGCGGGTGCGCGTAGAGGCGGCGCAGGGGGAGATCATAGGGCTCTTCGGTGGAGACCCGGACTTCCGGCACCCGGCACGAGCGCAGGGACCCTCCGATACGGCGGTCCTCAACGACCACGGCGTCGGCATAGGCTCTCCGGAAGGCGGGATTCGAGGTGTCCACGAGCACCTGTTCGCCGGTCTCGGGATCTTCGAGGATCACCGGTCCCACGTCCGGAAGGGTGTCTTCTGCGGGGTCAGTCACCCTGACGGCAGTGGTCTCGTGCCGCCGCCGCAGGTGTGAGAGGTCCCGGA
>JALNXI010000140.1 GCA_023230425.1 Methanoculleus sp.
GATGCTTGAGAAGATGGCGATGATGGAGCTCAACGAGGCCTACCTCTACTACTCGTGCGCACAGACCGAGAGCGACCCGAGGATCAAGGGGATCTGGGAGAACTTCATGAAGATGGAGATCACGCACTTTTCCGAGTGTGCGAGGCTCATCAAGAAGATCGAGGACCGGGACATCCAGGACCTCGTGAAGGCCGATGTCATCGAGCCCCTGATCGTCTTCGAGCAGAACAAGGACTACGTCAACAGCGTCATCGACAGCCAGCTCGACCTCGCGCCCCACAACATGGAGTATGTGCGGATGCGCGACCTCCCGGACAACTGGGCGAGTTTCGGCTACCAGCGCGTCATGAATGCAAAGGGCGTTCCGAGCGAGGAGATCGTCGGCAAGGCGGGTCCGACCCTTGCAGAGCGCGACCAGGCGGAGAACATCCGGAAGGTCAAGCAGGAGATGGCCCGCCGGGTGGAGAGAGGCATGGCCGCGGTGCCGGCCCGGTAAATACTCTTTTTCCTTTCTGTGGGCCTGCAGGGGCTCCGGCCCTGCCCGTCTCGCGACCTCGTGATTATGGGCCCTGCTCCGCCGGCCTGCCGGATTCGTCGTCGCCGGCCTTCCAGAGCGTGAACCGGAACACCGCCCCCGCATCCGCGGTGCCTGGCACCCGGTCTTCGACCCAGATCCTGCCGCCGTAGCGGGCCACGAGCATCCGGCAGATCGAGAGGCCGAGGCCCTGGCCGTTCCCCCGGGCCTTCCCCTGCTCGAACCGGGAGAAAATCGCCTCCTTCGCATCGTCCGGGATCCCGGGGCCGGTGTCGGTGACGCTGACCTGGACCTTTCCTTCCTCTTCCGCATCCTCGACCGTTATGCCTATATCAACCTCCGGCCCGCCGTGCTTCGCGGCGTTGCCGATGAGGTTCGTGAAGACCTCCGGCAGAAGGTCGTCGGCGAAGACCGTCACGCCCTGGCCGTCGTAATTGATACGGGCATCCGGGTAATGGGCGATCTCCTCCCTGATCACCCGGTCGAGGTCGACCGGGATAAGTCCGGTCCGCCTCTCGCGGATCTTTCGGATGGTCCCGACGTTTCCG
Organism: Methanoculleus sp.; assembly: GCA_023230425.1. Lineage (GTDB taxonomy): Archaea > Halobacteriota > Methanomicrobia > Methanomicrobiales > Methanoculleaceae > Methanoculleus. The sequence goes on from JALNXI010000140.1 coordinate 1,084, forward strand.
GTGATCTCGATGCTCTTTCTGATGCTGCCCTGCAGTTTCTGCAGGTACTCCCGCTCCTCCCCGGCGAGCATATCCATGAGCAGGTCGGCGTATATGTTCGCGACGTTGTCGGCGTTCCGGATGTCGTGGGTGAGGATATCCAGGTAGAGGTTCGCCTCCCGGTTCGCTGCCTCAAGCCTCTGGTAGAGCATTCTCCGAAGGACCCCGGCCCCGGTCTCCCGGCCGACCGCCTCGATGATCCGGCGGGTCGCGGCCGGGATCTCCTGCACGGTGGTGCTCCCGAGCACGAGGGCTCCGACGACCGAGGATTCGGCGATGAGCGGGATGAACGCGAGGGAGGCGACGCCGAAGTCCGCGAGCATGTCCTGCTCCCGGCTGCCGGCACCTTCCGTCCCCTCGACGAACCAGGGCTGGCCGGCAACGAAGACCCTGTTGTAGGGCCGGTGGCGGACGTTGAGGGTCCGGTTCTGCATCAGGGCGAACTCGGAGACCTTCCGGTGGCACCGGATGCCGGCCTGTATCCGGTCCGCTCCCTCCAGCATATAGATCGCCCCGATGTCGAACCCGAGGTTGTCGAGGACGGCGTCGAGCGTATTGTCAAGGAGCTCGTCCAGGCTGAACGCGGATGCCGACGCGGTGATGACCGCGTTTAAGACGGCAAGCCTCCTGTTCCTTATACGGACCTTCTCTTCCGCCCTTATCCGCTCCGTGACATCGGCAAGCGAGAAGACCAGCCCCTGGACGCTTCCTTTCGCATCCTTCACCGGCACGAGGCTCCAGTCCCAGTAAGTCGTCCCGCGTTCGGGCTGGTCAACGTACGAAAACGGCTTTGCGTATACTCGGAACGCCTCCCCGGTATCCCGCGCCCGCTCAAAGATCGCCTGGTTCTTCGGGTTTTGGAAGAGGTCGAAATGTCTTCGCCCGAGAAGTTCTTCCCTTGCGTACCCGGATCCTTCGGCGTAAGCCGTGTTCACGCGGACGAACCGCAACTCCGCATCGAGGTAGGCGAGGTGGACGTCGGTGTACTCCATGACCGTCCGGAGGAGGTCGCGCTCTTCCGCGAGGTCGGCTGCGAGCGACTGGTTCTCGGCGAGCAGCCGCTCCCGCTCTGCATCCGCCCGCTTCCTCCGGGTGATGTCCCGGGCGAGCCACCGGATCTCCGTAAGGCTCCCCTGCGCGTCCCGGACGGCCGTGGCCGAGAAGGAGACCGGGATGGGCTCTCCGGTTGCCGGCTGCACCCAGGCCTCGATCCCCCGCAGGGGGCCCGGGGCTCCGCCCTCAAACCGGGCGACGAGGTCAAGGTAGGCCTTCCTGTACTCAGGAACAATGTGATCGGTGCTAGCCGTCCCGATCAGGCTTTGGCGATCTCTCGCGAGAAGGAGGGCTCCCGCCCGGTTCACGTCGAGGATCGTTCCTCGCGGGTCGCAGACGAAGTAGCCGTCGGGGGCGAGGTCGAAGAGTTCCCGGTAGTGGCTGTGATCCTGCGTGATCTGCCGGTACTTCTCCTCGCTCTCCTTCCTCGCGGTGATATCGCTGACGAGAAGGACCACCGTCCCATCGTCCTGGACCCGGATCGAGCACGCCACCCAGCGGTCGGGAGCGATCCGGCATTCCAGCCCGGAGAGCACTGTCCCTGCCCGGAGCGCCGCGAGCAGCCGGTCGGCTGCTTCCTGATCGTCGATGAGCGGTACGATGTGGGTGCGCACGAGCGCCATCCCGTTCGCCCCGGAGAGGTCCCGGCTGTCCGGCAGCGACAGGAGGCGACGAAAGGCCTGGTTGACCCGCACGACCCTTCTCTCGGCGTCGAGCAGGAGCAGGCCTTCGTCGAGTTCGTCGAGGGAAGAGTCCGGAACGGATTGGGTCGGAGGTGTCGTTGCATGCATGGTGCAGTTGGTCTCCCGGGTATCCTGGCTCTGTTAAGAAGAAAAGTTTCTGGTGCAAGATAAAGGTAGGCAGGGGTCAGGCCAGCTCGTCCCCCATTCGGATCACTTCCCGCACAAGAAGATCGAAGTCGTCTTGCCTGCTGCGATGATTTGTAACGGCGATATGGAGGTACTTCCTACCCCTGATGCTGACAATCGAGGGGACAGCTATCCCCCGCTCCTGGAGCTCGACCTCGATCTGCTTGTTCAGATCGTCGAGCCGGGCGTCGTCTAAGTCGGGTCGGGTGTAGCGGAAGTTGACGATATTCAGTGAGACCGGCAACGCCAGCTCAAGTTCCGGAGCGTCTTTTACCAATCGAGCCAGGTAGTGTGCCTGGTCGATGTTCTGCTCTATGAGTCGTCCGTACCTGGCGGTGCCGTGCTCTTTGAACGTCATCCAGGCCTTGAGTGCATGAAAGCCGCGTGAAAGCTCGAAACCGTAGTCCGCAAGCCAGGGCACGTCGACGCCGGTTAAGCCGCGCTCTCCTTCGCCGTGGGCGAGATACGTCGGGGTCAACGAGAAGGCGCGGCGGTGCTCTTCGGCGTTCCTGACAAGGATACAGCCGATTGGGTACTGCAGGTACATCCACTTGTGGAGATCGAACGCCAGGGAATCCGCTCGCTCCATGCCGGCGACGAGGTGCTTATACCCGGGAGCGATGGCCGTCCAGGCACCGCTTGCACCGTCGACGTGGAACCAGCATCTCTCCTCGGCAGAGATGTCTGCGAGGGCGTTGAGATCGTCTATGGCGGCCGTGTTGGTCGTCCCGGCGGCCCCGACGATGCACATGGGGAGGAGTCCGTTCGCACGGTCGGTTTTGATAGCCACCTTCAGGGCCGCAACGTCGATCTGCATGAACTCGTTTGCGGGGATCCGGCGCAGTGCGTCGTTCCCGAAGCCGAGCAGTTCGACAGCTTTCTGGACCGAGGAATGCGTCTCATCCGAGCAGTAGATGGTCATCTGCTGCGGTGCGTCGGTCATCCCTCTGCTCCTCACGTCGAACCCGGCCATGGCGTTCCGCGCAACAGCGAGGCCAATCAGGTTTGAGGCCGAGCAGCCGCTGGTGATAAGACCGCTTGCGGCAGGAGGGTACCCCAGAAGCGTCTTGCACCAGTCGATAACCTGCATCTCGACGTAGTTGTTGCTGACGTAGGAGAACGCTCCGCTGACCGCATCCGTCGAGGCCGCGAGCATCTCGCCAAACATCCCCATCACGGTCCCGGATCCGGCGACCCAGCCCCAGAACCTCGGATGGCTGTTGCCTACCTGGTGCGGGAGTATGTACCGGACGTACTCGCGGTATACATCATCGGCCGGTTCGGGGTCGAGCGGGGGTGGCCCCTCAAAGTGAACTCTGACATGCTCCGGCGCATGCTGCCAGACCGGCCGGTCCCGTAATGTCTCCAGGTAGTCCATGGTGTCATCGAGGATACGGTGGCCCAGAGCGCGCATGGACTCCCAGTCTTCCGGATCCAGGGTTTCTTCACAACGTGCTTCTGTCTGTCTGTCCATGATGGCCCTCCTCGTGGGATATCTTGCCTGGTAGGAGTCTTGCCACCTGTGCTGTTATAGATTCTCTTTTGGATACGGGGGCCTCCGGGAACTCCGGGGTTAAAATGGGTCGTGCTTATACGACGGTATGGGTAGTTCAACCTTCCAGCAGAGTGTTTCTTGCTTCGCGGGCAAAAGCCAGAGTTTTCTCGGGGTTGCGGATACCATCTTTCTTGACGCCGGTATGCACGTCGACCCCGTATGGGCGGACTTTCCGTATTGCCTCCGCGACATTCTCCGGCGTAAGCCCTCCTGCGAGTATCACGGGAATTGCCGAGTTTGTCACAATTTTTGCACTGATATTCCAGTCGTGAGGAATTCCCGTTCCCCCCAGTTTCTCCCGGGTCCTGGTGTCGAGGATGAGCGCATCGGCATAGGGCTCATAGCGTTTTCCCATCTCGATAGCCGACTCGTCCATCACGTGAACGGCTTTCACGATCTTCAGATACGGGAGGGCATCGCGGATGATGTCGATTTCGGATGGTTCGACGATATTCTGGATCTGCAATGTCGTGCAGTGTGAATCGTTCACCAGTCTGATGAGGTCTTCTGTCTCCTGCAGATGGGTGACCGCGACCGGTTCGATGAACGGCGGGAGTTGTCGTATCATCTTCGCAGTTTCTGCCGGAGTTACAAAATCGCTGCTTTGATGCGTCACGCCCATAATGAAACCCATAGCATCGCAGCCTGCATCGATTGCAGGCTGCATATCCAAAAGACTGGCTGTTCCACAGAATTTAACACGCATCGGAAACTCTCTGTCGTTATGACAGATAGGGTATTTGCAGATCTCAAAGGCCGCGACGACAGATCCGTGGCGGCGTTATGTAAAGGAAGCCATCAGGAAAGTTGCTTGGAGTGCCCCCGCCCGGATTTGAACCAGGAGCGTTCCAAATCCTTATTACGGGTGAGCGCGCATTCTCATCTATGCCACAGCCAAACAAACCCTTCTACAACGGCCAGATAAGATATGGATATCAGGTGTC
>JALNXI010000141.1 GCA_023230425.1 Methanoculleus sp.
GCACCTCCACATCGAGCGGAAGGCTTGAGAGTGCTATCTCCTGGAGGTTCCCGGCAAGCCCCTTCGCCTCGCCGGCGCCGCGTATCGTCCGGGCCCGGAGCCCCACGATATCGTCGATCCCGAGCCTCCGGGCGACCCAGTCCGGCGGATGGTCGGCGTCGTCGATCATCAGCGGGCCCCCCGCGACCTGCGGGTAGCCGTAACTCCCGATGAAGACCGACGGGGCGGACCCCTGGTAATGATCGGTCGGCCGGACCGGGAGCTGGGCGTAGAACCGGCTCATGATCGGGCAGCGCTCAAGCCCGCAGAGTCCTTTTCCTTTACATTCGGCGCATCGCATACTTTATCCTCCGCGGCGGTCGACGACGACCCGCACCCTTCCTGCGAGGGAGCGGAGCGTCTCCTCCACCCACTCATCCCAGCAGGACGCCCAGAGGTCCCTCGTGGCCGCAACCTCCCGGCCGAGGTCGTCGTCCCGCCCGCAGGTGACCTCGACCACCACCGACCCCGGGGCATACCCGGGCTCTACGATGCCGTCGGCGTCACCGTCGACCACGCCGAAGACGGGGATGCCGGCGTGGGAACAGATGTGCCCGCAGACTGCGGTGGTGTCGTCGCCGACGGCGAGGACGCCGCAGACCCCCTCTCCGAGTTCCTGGTAGAGGGTGTGGCCGCAGTGGTCGATGACCGCAATCCTGCCTCCGCGGGAGGTGCGCTCTCCCTGCCGGGGAGGGGCGGTCCGCACCGGTCCGCTCTTGCACCAGGCCGCGGCAAGGTCCGGGAGACCCGCCCGGAGGAGTTTCTCAAACCCGTGAGGTTTCGGCTCAAGCCCGGAGACGGCTCTCGCGGTCCCGCCCTCTCCGGAGAGGACGACCGTCTCCTCTGTTGCGGTCCCGATAACGATCCCGTTGACGAAGACCGCCTCCCCCGGGAGACACCCGCGGATCTCCCGGATCCCTTCCCGCCGGTCGCCGGCGCTCGTCCCGGGAACGAGGGCATACCCGGTCAGCCCTGCGATCTCCTCTGCGAGGACGCCGTCGGCATGGTTCCAGCAGTAGACGGTGCGGCTCGAAGCCTCAACGTGGACGAGCCCACGGAGGCGGCCTGCGACGAGTTCGCCGAATATCCGTCCCGACTCCGGGGTCTTTCCCCGGTTGACCAGACACGTCCGCCCGGAGAGGGCGGCGAGGACCATGCTCGGGCGCTCGTCCGTGCAGGTCACCGGGAGCCCCGACTCTTCAGCGGCGGTCCGGGCCATCACCCCGGCGACAAGCACCTGCCGGGGATGGAGAAGGCCGATCAACCGCTCCACGTCGCCAGCATCGAATGCCTCGGGACCGTGCACCACCATGACGAGGTCTGCCGTCGGGGGATTCATGCCATAATTTTGGGCTTCACGGACTATCAGGTTACCGTCCCGACGAGTTCTGGATGGGGAGGTAGGGCATCAGGGCGCTCGCGAGTTTTGCTATGTCCATGGACTGCAGGACGACGCGGCCCGGACCGGTCAGCGTGGTCAGGAAGAGCCCCTCGCCACCGAAGAAGACGGTCTTCACGCCGCCCGCAAGCGCGATGCTGTAGTCGACGGTGCTCTCGAACCCGACGACGAGACCGGTCTCCACCCTGACCACCTCGCCGGGCTTAAGCGTCATCTCCATGATGTCGCCGCAACAGTGGAGGAATGCCGTCCCCCTGCCGGAGAGCCGCTGCAGGATGAACCCCTCACCGCCGAAAGCGCCCGACCGGAGCTTCTTCGTGAACGCTATATCGAGGTCGATGCCCTGCTCGGAGCAGAGGAACGCATCTTTCTGGGCGATGAACTCGCTTCCGGCAAGGTCCAGCGTGAAGATCTTCCCCGGGACGTTCCCGGCGAAGGAGACGAACCCTTCCCCACCCTGCGGGGTGAATTCGGTCATGAAGAGGCTCTCGCCGGTCACCATCCGCTTGAGTCCCTTGAAGAGCCCGCCCTTCATGTTGGTGGTCATCTGCATGTTCCCGCTCATGTTGACCATGGCGCCGGCCTCGGCGCAGGCGCTCTCGCCGGGGGCGAGGCGGAGGGTCACCATCTGCAGGTTGTCTCCGGTGATCTCATAGTGCATGCTGATGATTTTTTTTGTCGTGGGAGAATAGGCTTTCCCTTTATTCCGCGGAAAAACCCCGGATCCTGCGCCCTCCCCTCCATACCGGGAACACCTCCCCCGGCACGCTTCGAGCCGCCGGGGGATCCGGTAGTGCCCTGCGAAACAACTGATACTCAACGTTGTTGAGATCTCATCTGGGTGTTTCCGATTGATTGCGATCCGGGGCACGGCTTTCCCCTGGGTATCGCCATGACTGCCCCCGCCCCTGGGGGCGGGGGAGGAGGCCGGAGGCCGGGCGGGGTGGGGTGATGGGTGTGCGGATCTTTGCGCAAGAGAGGGGCGGGGGAGACCCCTCCCCGTCAGCCCCACCCCTATGGCGATAGCCACCACGGTCCACGGCATGAGGACATGCTTGAGAAGAAAAGGTCGAACTTCAGGCCAGGTCCGGCACCAATCTCGTCAGAGAAGAATGACAGCCAGAATAGGGCTTCACCAGAGCCCGATAATGGAAATCTTCTCCCCAGGTTGTTTTTTGTCATGAACGCGGGTTGGTGCGCAACGTAATTCGGTCGGATCCTCTGAGATCAATTATCAGTCATATGCTGGAGCACTACCGGGGATCCCCACAACCTCCCGGGGTCTTCGCCCTCCCCCTGGATTGCCGGCGTCACCGTTCCCCGGGGCCTCGCAGTCCGGCTTTCTGTTACCCCTCTGTCAAAAAGTTTATCGTCCGGGATGAGTATCCACTCCGCGTGACCACTGAGCACAGAATACAGGCACCGCTGCCTGTCGGGGATGCATACATCACGGATGAGGCCCGGTCTGCCGTCCTCGATCGGCAGTGCCACCGGTGCGCCGGGTGCAACGCCCCGCTCACTGCCGGCTTCACGCACTTCAACCTCCGGCAGCCGATTATCTGCGGCGCCCCTGTCGCCGGGAACTTCGAGGCCCTCTGCCCTTTCTGCCACCGGAACTTCATGCGCCGGGTCCGGGGGCGGATCGCAGGATCTGCCGGCCATAGAAATAAGTAGTGCCCGGGGCCATACCGGGGGTCATGTTCTGCAGACGGAGTATAGCACCACGGAGAGACAGGTGGCAATCGACGGTTATGAGGACGGCGAGCGATGCGGCGGAGAGGTTCACGCTGCCCGCGCCGCCCCTTCCCCGGGGCTGGCGCTCCGGCACGATGCGGATGCTTGATGCCGCCGTCACTCCCGGGACGACGGCGAACGTCGCGGTCTCTCTGGGGGTAACGATGCTTGTCATCCCCCGGATACCGAACCGGGTTCTTGCGGCGGCTGCCGGGTTCGCCGCCGGCTCGATCCTCGGGAGGTAGTCTTACGGCCTCCGGCCCTTTCTTCGCGCCGGGACGAGACACCTCCACGCATTCCCGATGAGGTCCTCCCTCCCGGCCGCACGGAGCCCCTCGCAGACGAGCCCGTAGTTTGCCGGATCCCGGTAGTGCATGAGGGCACGCTGGACCCGTTTCTCCCGGCCTTTCGGGACGTAGACCTCCTTGAGGGTGAAGGGGTCGAGACCGGTGTGGTAGATGGTCGTCGATATGCTCATCGGCGTCGGCGTGAAGTCCTGGACCTGCTCGGTGTAGAGATCGGTGTCCCGGACGTACTCGGCGAGTTCGACCATATCAGTGATCCGGCACCCGGGATGGCCGGACATGAAGTAGGGGACGAGGTACTGCCGCTTCCGCTTTCTTTCCTGGAGGACCTCGAAACGCTCCCTGAAGGCGTCGAAGACCTCGCGGGGAGGTTTTCCCATGCAGGCAGAGACCCGCGGCGAGACGTGCTCGGGGGCGACCTTGAGGTGCCCGGAGACGTGGTCTTCGCAGACGCGGGCGAGGTATTCCTGGTCCTCCGGGGGGATCAGGTCGTAGCGGATGCCCGACGCGATGAAGACCCGTTTCACCCCCGGTATCTCCTGAAGGCGCCGGAGCAGGCGGAGCTGCTCGGCGTGGCTGCGGTCGAGTGTGGGGCAGTCGATACAGCGGCGGTCGGGGCAGGTGCCCGCGGTCTCCCACCGGCCGCAGTGGATGCCGTACATGTTCGCCGTCGGTCCGCCGACATCCTGGACGACGCCCGTAAACTCCGGCATCGCTGCCATCCGCTCCACCTCCCGGACGATCGAGTCGACGCTCCGGCTCTGGATGATCCTCCCCTGGTGGTGGGTGAGGGCACAGAACGAGCAGGAGCCAAAACATCCCCTATGGCTGACGACCGAGAACCTGACCGGTTCGAGGGCCGGGATGGGTTCGGTGTAGGAGGGGTGCGCCCTCCGTGCGTAGGGGAGTTCGTAGATGTGGTCGAGTTCAACGCCGGAGAGCGGCATCGCCGGCGGGTTCTGGATAATTACTGTCTTTGGGTGCGGCTGGGCCACGGGGCGGCCCCGCAGCGGGTCCTGCTCCCGGTAGTGCTGTGCGAATGCCCTGGCGTAGGCGTAGCGGTCCTCCTTTACCTCCGCATAACCGGGAAGCACCACGTAGCCGGCGTGGTCCATGCTTCGCCAGGTCTTCAGGTCGAGCCTGTAGGCGGTGCCGGGGATATCGGTGAGGGGCCCGGCTGCTTCACCGGCAGCAAGCCGGTCCGCGATCGTGACCACCTGCCGCTCGCCCATGCCGAAGACGAGGAGGTCGGCCGGGGCGTCGGCGAGGATGGATTGCCGGACCGCATCAGACCAGTAGTCGTAGTGGGCGAAGCGCCGGAGGCTCGCCTCGATCCCGCCGATGACGACCGGTGTTGCCGGGAAGAGGGCGTGGACCCTGTCGGTGTAGACGAGGGTTGCCCGGTCAGGCCTGAGGAGTTGCCCGCCGGGCGAGTAGACGTCCGAACTCCGGCGCTTCAGGTTCGGCGTAAAGGCGTTCACCAGTGAGTCGACGTTCCCGGCCGAGACCGAGAAGAAGAGCCGGGGCGTGCCCAGGCGCCGGAAGTCGTCCTCACCCCGCCAGTCGGGCTGGGCGATGATACCGACCGAATATCCGGCGTCCCAGAGAGTTCTGCCGAGCAGCGCGGTCCCGAAGGAGGGGTGGTCGACGTAGGCGTCGCCGGTGATCAGGACGACGTCGAACCGGTCGATGCCGAGACGCTCGGCCTCCGCAACCGTCATGGGGAGGAACTCAGGCTGGGCGATCATGGCAGTATCCGGTCGAAGACCGGCAGGTCGACGCCGGTCTTTTCATCCAGGGTCCGTTTTGCGGAGACGCCGACGAACTCCGTGATGATCGCCTCGACGACTATGTAGACTTCGGCCTTCTCCCGGAGGCACCCGGTGAGCGACCGTATTCCCTTCCCCGCCGCTGTGTGGATATGGATGGATGGCCCCTCCTCTCCTGGATAGATCGTCGCAAACCCGAGGAGTTCCCAGCCCCCGAAGATCTCTTCGCCCCGTGGGGACGGCGGCACGGTCAGTTCCTTCGGGCCCGTCACGATCTTTGCTGACCTCGT